>NZ_JBQDEX010000057.1:8282-15323 GCF_052084945.1 Oceanisphaera sp. | reverse complement strand
AGCTTCTAGCTTCCCGCTTCAAGCTATCTTTTAGGTTTTATCTCGTCCTCCTCACTCCTCACCCTTTACAGCACTTAAAAGCTTTAACACGTGCCGCTGCGCGCCACTGATTTTAATGACTGCAAAGTAGACTGGCTAAGATAAACCTGTGAGGCGTGAGGGGGACGACACTTAAAACAAAGCTGGATGCTTGAAGCCGGAAGCTGGAAGATCCAAAAACTTGGGTCATTGCGAGCGCAGCGAAGCAATCCATTCTTTTCGCTCTAAGCTTCTAGCTTCCCGCTTCAAGCTATCTTTTAGGTTTTATCTCTTCCTCCTTACACCTTACTGATTTATGTTAGCCCGTCCGCCTTACAATTATTAGCGTGGCAAAGGGTTGTAAGACGTGCCGCTGCGCGCCACTTGTTAAATGGATTGCCACGTAACTCACGGTGAATGCCTTTGTAGGGTCGAATTTATTCGACCGCTTTTATGCCGTACAATGGTTTTGGTCGACTGAAGTCGACCCTACATTTGGCTCTGCTACCGCTGTGCATATATAGCGCTGCGACACTACCAAACCCAAGATGCAAAAAAATAGCCCCCAGGCTTAGGCTTGGGGGCTATTTATTGCGCGTTTAATCGGGTGTGTTAATCGTCGAACTCGTCCATCCAGATCATGATCACGGCTTCTAATATCTGCTCGTTGGAGGCATTAGGATCGTCATCAAAGTTTTCTAACTCACAAATCCATCGATGCAAATCAGTAAAACGTACTGTTTTAGGATCGGTATCAGGATAGGCTTCGAGTAAATCCAGTGCTATATCCTGACTGTCTGTCCACTTAAGACTCATGTGCCCTCTCTTGCCTACTGGCTTTCCGATACCATATTAAGGGTATATTTAGGAATTTCGATAACCAAGTCTTCGTCTACTACTTGTGCTTGGCAACCTAGGCGAGAGTCGGGCTCTAAGCCCCACGCCTTATCAAGCATATCGTCTTCTAGCTCGCAGCTTTCTTCCATGGAATCGAAGCCTTCGCGCACAATCACATGACAAGTAGTGCAAGCACAGGATTTCTCACAGGCATGTTCAATATCGATGCCATTACGCAAGGCGACATCCAGTACGGTTTCACCCAATTTGGCTTCAATTTCTGCACCGTCTGGGCACAGCTCGGGATGAGGCAAAAATACAATTTTTGGCATTGTTACACCTTATCTACACGTTGTCCGGCCAAGGCACGACGTATGGAGGCATCCATGCGTCGTTCAGCAAACTCAGCCGTTTGTTTGTCTGTGTGCTCTATGGCGAGCTTAATGGCGGCCACATCGCTACCTGTAACACTTTGTTGTAAAGATTCAACCACAGCAATAATGTCTGCTCGCTCTTTATCATTGAGCAATGCGTCGCCGTCTTGATTCAGTGCTGCAATAATATTTTCAATGACCCGTGCCGCTTCTACTTTTTGCTCGGCCAGCATACGGGCATCTATGTCTTCTTTGGCGTGCTCAAACGATGCCTTAAGCATGGTTGCGATATCACCTTCGTTTAAGCCGTAAGAAGGCTTCACTTCTATATCAGCTTGCACACCTGAAGATTTTTCCATGGCACTCACCGATAATAAGCCATCGGCGTCTACCTGAAAGGTCACTCGAATATGGGCCGCTCCTGCTGCCATAGGCGGAATGTCGGTAAGATTGAAGCGCGCCAATGATCGGCAATCATCCACAAGCTCTCGCTCACCCTGCACCACATGAATCGCCATGGCGGTTTGACCATCTTTAAAGGTGGTAAACTCTTGGGCGCGCGCCACCGGAATAGTGGTGTTGCGCGGGATCACTTTTTCAACCAAGCCGCCCATGGTTTCTAAGCCCAAAGACAAAGGCGTGACGTCGAGCAACAGCATATCACTGTCAGGCTTATTACCAATTAGCACATCTGCCTGAATAGCGGCACCTATGGCCACGACTTTATCGGGATCTAGGCTGGTTAAGGGCTCTGCAGCAAAGTATTCCCCTACCCGTTGGCGCACCAATGGCACACGGGTAGACCCCCCTACCATCACCACTTCTTGTACCTCAGCGGCCGTAACTCCGGCATCTTTTAGTGCGCGGCGACAGGCCATTAAGGTTTTATTAAGCCAAGGAGTAATAAGCGCATCAAAGTCGGCGCGGCTTAAGCTGCCCTGCCACCCTTGCCATGCAATATCGACACTGTCATTGTCGGTGAGTGCTTGCTTAGCGGTGCAGGCGACATCAAGCAAGTTGCGCTGCTGAGTCGGGTTAAGCTCAGTTACTTGGGCTTGCTGTTGAATCCAATCAGCCACGGCATGGTCAAAGTCGTCACCCCCTAAGGCTGAGTCACCACCGGTGGCTAATACTTCAAACACGCCACGATGTAAGCGCAAGATAGAGATATCAAAGGTACCCCCGCCTAAATCAAACACCGCAATCACGCCCTCTTGCCCCGAGTCTAACCCGTAAGCAATGGCGGCAGCGGTCGGTTCGTTTAATAAGCGCAGTACTTGCAAGCCGGCTAATTGAGCGGCGTCTTTGGTGCCTTGGCGCTGGGCATCATCAAAGTAAGCAGGTACCGTGATCACCGCGCCTTGAATAGGATTACCTAGACTTTGCTCGGCACGCTCATTCAATTCTTTTAATATTTCTGCTGAGACTTGTACTGGGTTGACCGGCCCTTGAGGGGTGTCTAGCTCTATGATGCCACTGTCGGTATCACGAAAAGCATAAGGTAAACGGTGCGTGGGAATATCGGCTAGCGCCTTACCCATCAGCCGTTTAACAGAAGAAATAGTATGTTGGGGATCTTGGTCGGCTTCGTGTTTGGCATCGTGCCCAACACGTAAACCTTCTGTGGTGTAGTGCACTACAGAAGGTAATAAGTCACGCCCTTGCTCATCAACTAAAGTTTCGGGAGTGCCGCTGCGCACTATGGCCACTAAGGAGTTAGTGGTGCCTAAGTCGATGCCGACCGCCCATTTGTGCTCATGAGGAGCCGCGCTTAGGCCCGGCTCAGATATTTGTAATAATGCCATTAGGGTTAGAATTCCTGCTGCGCATCTTCCAAACGTTCGAGTTCGGTCTGCAGCTTAGTCATAAATTTAAGTTTACGTACCGTATCGGCGGCCTCTGGTAGCTGCTCTGCAATTAATTGCTGTTCAAGCTCGGCATAATACTCTGCAGTTGCTTGTTGCAACTGCTGATCAAAGGCCATAATAGCGGCAAAGATATCTTCTGCATCGTTAATATCTGCTAATTGCTCACGCCACTCCATTTGCTGCATCAAAAATTCAGGATCTTTCAGCGTTTGCTGCTCAGCATGTAGCTCTACGCCTTGTAAAGATAACAGATATTCGGCGCGACTAAGGGGATGTTTAAGCGTAGTAAAAGCGTCATTGATATGGGCGGCGCTTTGCACCGCCTGAAGACGCTCGCGCTCGGGATGAGCGGCAAATTTGTCGGGGTGAAACTGCATTTGCAGTGTTCGATACGTTTCAGCCAACGCTTGGCCATTAAGGGCAAACGCAGGCGTTAAACCAAACAGCTCGAAGTAGTTCATGCTGCGTCCTTAAACGTTAAAGCTTTCGCCGCAACCACATTCCCCACTGGTATTGGGGTTGTTGAATTTGAAGCCTTCGTTCAAGCCTTCTTTGGCAAAGTCGAGTTCGGTACCGTCTAAATACACCAAGCTTTTGCTATCGACGATCACCTTTACCTCGCCATGCTCAAACACTTGGTCGCCTTCTGACAGTTCGTCAACAAACTCAAGTACATAAGCCATGCCAGAGCAGCCGGACGTTTTTACGCCCAAACGCAGGCCAAGGCCTTTGCCTCTGCTGTTTAAAAAGGTCTGCACTCGGTGTGCAGCTGCATCGGTAATGGTGATCGCCATGGTGTCTCCGTTTACGCTTGTTCTTGCTTTAGCTTGTAATCATCAATTGCGGCTTTAATGGCATCTTCTGCCAAAATAGAGCAATGAATTTTTACGGGAGGCAGTGCTAGCTCTTCGGCAATATCGGTGTTGCTGATACTGGCCGCTTCTTCTAGATTTTTGCCTTTTACCCACTCGGTAATCAATGAGCTAGACGCAATGGCAGAGCCACAACCGTAGGTTTTAAATTTAGCATCTTCAATAATGCCTGCGTCGTTAATTTTCAGCTGCAGTTTCATTACGTCACCACAAGCTGGTGCGCCCACCATACCGGTTGCAACACTGGTATCGTTTTTATCAAAACCGCCTACGTTACGGGGGTTTTCATAGTGATCTATTACTTTTTCGCTGTAAGCCATGATTATTTCCTCACCCTTGCTTCTATGGTTGCATCACCTTAGTGGTGTGCCCATTCAACTTGATCTAAATCTATTCCGTCTTTAAACATTTCCCACAATGGAGACATGTCACGCAGACGATCGATGGCATCATTGACCAGCTTTATCGTGTAATCAATTTCTGCTTCTGTAGTAAAGCGTCCAATACTAAAGCGAATTGAGCTGTGTGCTAATTCATCATTAAGGCCCAAGGCACGCAATACATAAGACGGCTCTAGGCTGGCTGATGTACAAGCAGATCCTGATGATACGGCTAAATCTTTTAGTGCCAGAATCAAAGACTCACCTTCAACATAAGCAAAGCTAATATTGAAAATACCTGGCACGCGCTGATCTAAATCACCGTTAACGTAAACTTCTTCAATGCCTTTTACGCCATCGTAAAGACGCTTGCGCAAGGTTTCAATGCGCTGACCTTCGGCGTGCATTTCTTCTTTAGCGATACGGAACGCTTCACCCATGCCCACAATTTGGTGAGTGGGTAAGGTACCAGAGCGCATACCACGTTCGTGTCCGCCACCGTGCATTTGTGCTTCTAAGCGCACCCGAGGTTTGCGTGATACATACAATACGCCAATGCCTTTAGGCCCATAAATTTTATGGCCAGATAAAGACAGCAAATCGATTTTCATATCTTTTACGTCGATGTCGATTTTGCCAGCACTTTGTGCCGCATCAACATGAAACATAATTTTACGGCTGCGGCACAGCTCGCCAATAGCTTTCACGTCTTGAATAACGCCCGTTTCATTATTAACGTGCATGATGCTTACCAAAATGGTGTCTTCACGCAAGGCATTTTCAATTTGTTCTAGGGTAAATATGCCATTAGGCTGCGGCTCAAGATAGGTGACTTCATACCCTTCACGCTCTAACTGGCGGCAGGGATCCAATACCGCTTTATGCTCGGTTTTGGAGGTAATAATGTGCTTACCTTTTTTGCTATAAAAATTAGCAATCCCTTTAATAGCCAGGTTATCAGATTCTGTTGCACCTGATGTGAACACAATCTCACGAGGGTCGGCATTAATTAGGTCGGCAATTTGGTTTCGGGCAATATCAACCTGCTCTTCTGCTTGCCAACCAAAACGGTGGGAGCGAGAAGCGGGATTACCGAAAATACCATCTGGGGTAAGGCATTGCATCATCTTTTCGGCAACGCGAGGATCTACCGGGCAGGTAGCCGCATAGTCGAGGTAAATGGGCAGTTTCATTATATTCTCCATTACGACGCTGCTCTAATCGGCAGTCTTGTCATCGACATTAAACACACTTTTTTATAAAACGTTATAAAAATATTGATTCAGTTAATCGAGCGTTAACAGACTAAGATCATGATCTGGTGCTGTTGTTCGCCGTGCACTTTGCTGGCTTACTAACTCGGCTAAGCTTATTCCTTCCAGAAAATCACTAATGCGATCACTTAAGGCACACCACAGTGAGTGGGTTAGGCATTGATTACCGCTTTGGCAATCCCCTTTACCTTGACACTTGGTGGCATCAACAGATTCATCTACGGCGACAATAATGGCCCCCACAGAAATATCTGCTTGCTCTAGCCCTAACCGATAACCACCGCCTGGGCCACGTACACTGCTCACTAATCCATGTTTGCGTAAACGGGCAAACAATTGTTCGAGGTAAGACAGAGAAATGCCCTGTCGCTCAGAGATGTGAGCAAGTGATACAGGGCCTGCGTCGCCATGCAAAGCGACATCTAACATAGCCGTTACTGCGTAACGCCCTTTTGATGTTAATCTCATGTCATTAACCCCTTACTGATATGACACAAGATTGCCATACCCGACTATTTCAGTCAAGTATTAACCTGACTAAAACACTCAACTATTATTATTGCTTTTGCGCCCCGGGTTTTGGATTGAAGTAAGAATGCCGCGCAAGATATTTAACTCGTGATCTTCAGGCCGCGCGCGGTTAAATAAGCGGCGTAACTTAGTCATTACCTGCCCCGGATGAG
This sequence comes from Oceanisphaera sp., assembly GCF_052084945.1. NCBI lineage: Bacteria > Pseudomonadati > Pseudomonadota > Gammaproteobacteria > Aeromonadales > Aeromonadaceae > Oceanisphaera > Oceanisphaera sp. The sequence continues at coordinate 9,017 of NZ_JBQDEX010000057.1, read as the reverse complement.
GCTTAATAATAAAGCCAGTTTCTAATAACGTTTCTTCTAAATGGCTGTAAAAGCGCTCTAAATCTTGCGATAACGGGTAAGACTCGCTTTCATATGATGCAATATCAGCAGCTTGAGATTGTGTGGCAAGCCACGCCATGCGGGTTTCGTAGCTTAGCGTTTGTACTGCCATGGCCAGATTTAACGAGCTATAGTCGGGGTTAGCTGCAATGGCGACATGAAAATGACACTGGTGCAACTCATCGTTACTCAAGCCGGTGCGCTCTCGGCCAAATACCAAGGCGACTTTATGTTGCGGGGCTTCTAAAATCGCTTTTTCACCGGCTTCTCGGGCATCTAGCATGGGCCAAGATAAAGTACGAGAACGGGCGCTGGTACCGATGACTAAACCGCAGTCTGCTACCGCTTCTGCTAAGGTAGCCACTGTGTTTGCTTGTTCTAAAATATCTTTGGCACCCGCCGCTAGGGCCATCGCTTGCTCATCAATGGGGTTAACGGGGTCAACGAGCCATAACTCGCTCAGCCCCATAGTTTTCATGGCACGGGCAGCTGAGCCAATATTACCGGTGTGCGAGGTGTTGACTAATACAATTTTTATGTGTTCAAGCATGACTAAAATCCAAGGGTGCTTAGCCGTAAATTCTATCACAGACAAACACCGCTCGTCTTCAAAGCCGGAAGCCACTTCGAGCTTCTAGCTTAGCGCTTGGTGCTTGGCGCTTGGCGCTTGGCGCT
>NZ_JBQDEX010000057.1:0-8182 GCF_052084945.1 Oceanisphaera sp. | reverse complement strand
GCTTGGCGCTTGGCGCTTGGCGCTAATGAGCTTGCTCCATTAAATCTAATTCAAGCAGTGAGTAGCGGTGTTCAACAAAGTCGTAGACGTTAGTGGACAGTGATAACTTAAAGTACACTTTCGCTTCCTCAATATTGCCCTCTTGCTGAGCTCGCTTACCTAAGTAGAAATAGGCTTCACATAAGCGCTCGGCTAATTGTCGATTATCTGTACTTTCTTCGGCAATACGGCTTAATAATTGCTCTTCCGTTTTATTACCTAAGTAAACCTGCACAATATCCCATGCCCATTCATCATTACCGTAATTTTGTTGAAACTGCTGCAACATCATAGCGGCTAACGAAGGGTCTAAACGCTCCAACGCCAGGTACCAGAGTAATAACCGGTAAGGATCGTTTGGCTGAGCATCTAAAAACACTTTTAAATCTTTTGCCGCTAATCGGGGACGGCCGCCGTAGTACAAAGCAATGCCGCGATTAAGGTTGGCATACTCATAATCAGGCGACAGCTCTAGGGCCGAATCAAAGGCTTCATAAGCTTCACTAAACTCCTGATTTTGTGTGAAATACACACCATTGAGATTATAAGCATCAGCAAAGTCAGGCTTTTCTCGTAAGGCACGATTAAAGTCTAACCGCGCCATGGCACGCAGGCCTACACGATCAAAAATAACACCGCGCTGAAAAAATAACTCAGCACGCTGCTCCGATGTTAACCCAGGGGAGCTTAACATTTGCCCGATACGGGCGATGCCCAGTTCGCTTTCGTAGGATACTTGCATAGGTACAGGCAACACCAAGGTAGCCGGAACGACTGAAGGTGAGCTGCAACCTATTAACAGGCAGCCAACAAATACTAAAGGGCCGAGAAATAATCTTTGGTTCAAGACGGCTCCGAACTTGTCTTATTATAAATTCATCTTATGCAGCTGCGCGTCATTTGTCATTAGGCAAATACATTATGATAAAAAAAGGGTCCCGTAGGACCCTTTAATTGACACGACGATTAAACTAATGGCTCTTGATCGGCGCCTTCTTTTTCTATTTGTGGCGGCAGCATGTGTTCGCGCTTTACCCCAAACATCATAGCCCAAGCACTGGCAATATAAATAGAAGAGTAGGTACCAAACGCAATACCCAACAGCAACGCGGTTGCAAAGCCGTGAATAAGCGCGCCCCCTTTCCAGAATAACGCAATCACCACCACTAAGGTGGTAATAGAGGTGATCAGGGTACGACTTAGGGTGTCGGTAATGGCTTCATCAAATACCTGTGCTGTGGTGGCTTCGCGAACACGGCGAAAGCTTTCGCGCACTCGGTCAAAGACCACTATGGTATCGTTAAGTGAATACCCCACCACTGTAAGTAGCGCCGCCACTATGGTTAGGTCCACTTCTATTTGGCTCCATGAGAATACCCCTAGGGTGATAATCACATCGTGTGCCAAAGAAATAACCGCCCCTGAGGCTAATCGCCATTCAAAGCGTACCCCAACATAAAGCATGATGCACAAGAGTGCGACTAAAATGGCTAGGCCACCTTGTTCGGCCAGCTCTTTACCAATAGCAGGCCCCACAAACTCCAGCCGCTTCATCACCACATTAGACTGTACTTGCTCCATGGCGGCTAATACCGCTTCGCCTTGTTGCTGTACGTCGACACCATCTTGCGGGGTTAAGCGTATTAACACATCGCGGCTGCTGCCAAAGTTTTGCACTGTGGCATTGCTTAAACCGGTTTGCTCTAAGCCAGTGCGAACGTCATCCAAGTTAACCGATTGCTCAAAGGCCACTTCCACCACAGTGCCGCCGGTGAAGTCTAGCCCCCAGTTCAAGCCTTTGGTAAACAAAGTGGCAAAGCACAACACGATAAGCACGGCCGAAAAGGCACTGGCCAATTTCGAGTAGTGCATAAAGCGAATCGGCGCTCGGGTTTTGAGGATCTCAAACATCTTTTTTCCTCATATCGATAGTTTGCTGAGACGCTTACCGCCCCAGAGCAAGTTAACCAGCGCTCGCGTTCCCACAATTGCGGTAAACATAGACGCCAAAATGCCGATAATCAGTGTCACGGCAAAGCCCTTAATGGGACCAGTACCAATGGCAAACAGAATAATGGCGGTGATCAGGGTGGTGATATTAGAGTCGGCAATGGTGCCTAAGGCTTTATCGTACCCAACATGAATAGCCTGCTGTATGCTGCGACCGTCGCGTATTTCTTCACGTATTCGCTCAAAAATAAGCACGTTGGCATCCACCGACATCCCTATGGTTAACACAATACCGGCAATACCGGGCAGTGTCATAGTGGCACCAGGTACCATAGACATCACGCCGATAATAATGACTAAGTTCGCCAACAAAGCCGCATTGGCTACCAAGCCAAACTTACGATAGTAAATCGCCATAAACACCACCACAGCTAACATGCCATAGAGCATGGCCATGATACCGTTTTCGATGTTTTGCTTACCCAAGCTTGGCCCTATGGTGCGCTCTTCAACTATTTGAATGGGGGCTATTAATGCGCCTGCGCGTAATAGCAAAGACAGGTTTTGCGCTTCTGCCATAGAGTCGATGCCAGTAATCCGAAAGCTTCTACCCAGTCGCGACTTAATAGTGGCCACGTTGATCACTTCTTGGTGCTTGTTGAATTGGCGTGAACCATCTTCATTCACCTTGTCGCCGGTTTTATACTCAGTAAACACAGTCGCCATGGGGCGGCCTACGTTATCCTTAGTAAAATCAGCCATGCGGCTGCCACCTGGCGCATCTAGGCTAATATTGACCTGCGGACGGCTAAACTCATCCATACTCGAGCTGGCATCAACAATATGCTCACCGGTTAAAATCACCCGCTTATGCAGCACTACTGGACGACCATTACGGTCTTGCAGTAATTCGCGGTTGGCTGACACCCGTCCTGCACTGGCAGCAGCACTGTCGGCCTTATCATCAACTAAACGAAACTCTAGTGTCGCGGTTGCGCCTAAGATTTCTTTAGCGCGGGCCGTGTCTTGAATACCGGGCAGCTGTACCACTATGCGCTCGGCACCTTGACGTTGCACCAGCGGCTCGGCTACCCCAAGTTCATTAACTCGGTTACGAATAATCGTAATATTTTGCTGAAGTGCGTATTCTTTGACTTCTTTAAGGCGCTGCTCACTCATCAGTGCGAACACCCCAAAGTTATCGCCGCTATCACGCTCAGAAAACACAAGATCAGGATAACGCCCTTGTAAAAAGCTCAGTGCTTTATCTCGCGTGTTAGCATCTCGAAATACCGCTAACGTGCCTTGGTCTTTGCTTAACACCCCAGAGTAGCGCAGACGCTGCTCACGTAAGTCGGTACGAAAATCTTGGATTCTTTGCTCTTGAACACGGCTAAGAGCTTCATCCATGTCCACTTCCATTAAGAAGTGCACACCGCCTCGCAAGTCAAGCCCCAGCTTAAGCGGGCCTGCGCCTAACGCTTCTAACCAATGAGGGGTGGCGGGTGCTAAGTTAAGGGCACTAATATAATTATCGCCTAGCTCTGCGGCGACTAGCTCTTTTCCTTTAAGCTGATCATCGGTATTACGAAAACGCACCAATAGCTGGTCGTCTTCTAGCGCGGCACTTTTAATCTCAATGCCCGCGGTTTGTAACGTCGCTTGTGCTTTGGCTAGTTCAGCGGCAGTGACTTGGCTGCCACGAGTACCTGACACCTGCAACGCAGGGTCTTCACCAAATAAATTGGGTGCTGCATATAGAAAACTGATGGTGATCACGGCGATCACCATCAAGTATTTCCACAGCGGATATCGGTTTAACACGCTGTGCTCCTTAGCAAGGAATTAAAGGGATTGGATAGAACCCTTAGGAAGGACAGCAGAAATAAAGTCCTTTTTAATGGTCACTTGGCTTTGCTCGCTTAAGCTCAGCAGCACGTAGTCGTTGTCTTCGGTAATTTTTGCAATTTTACCCACTAAGCCACCATTGGTGAGTACTTCATCACCCTTGCTTAGAGATGCCATTAGATTTTTATGTTCTTTCACTCGCTTTGACTGAGGGCGGAAAATCATAAAATAGAAGATCAAACCAAATACCGCCAACATGATGATCATTTCCATACCACCACCTGCAGCGCCGCCTTGTGCATAAGCATTAGAGATAAAGTTCATAAATTTTAGTTCCTTATTGATGATTAACGTATTGATACATTGTCATTAAAAACAAAAGACACAGCACGGCTCTGCCCTTTGCTCTGAATTGTTTCCCCTACGATTGCTCGTCAGCACTAGCCGACTGCCCTAGGGGCGGGACAGCTTTACCTTGACGCTGATAAAACTCAGCAACAAAGTCGTCTAATTTACCTTGCTCGATAGCATGACGTAAACCTTCCATTACGCGTTGATAGTGGCGTAGGTTATGAATGGTGTTTAAACGCGAGCCTAATATCTCATTACATTTATCTAAATGATGTAAATAAGAGCGAGAATAATTTTTACAGGTGTAGCAATCACACTCAGTATCTAGCGGGCCGGTATCGATTTTATGCTTAGCATTACGAATTTTAACCACACCGTCTGTGGTAAATAAATGGCCATTACGCGCGTTTCGGGTTGGCATCACACAATCAAACATATCAATGCCACGGCGCACGCCTTCTACTAAATCTTCAGGCTTACCCACGCCCATTAAGTAACGGGGTTTGTCGGCCGGAATTTGTGGGCAGATATGCTCCAGTATACGGTGCATTTCAGGCTTAGGCTCACCCACTGCCAAGCCCCCAACGGCATAACCGTCAAAGCCAATATCCAGCAGGCCGGTTAAAGAGACATCGCGCAAGTCTTCATGCATACCACCTTGAATAATACCAAACAGGGCATTTTTATTACCTTGTTTGTCAAAGTGATCGCGAGAGCGCTTTGCCCAGCGCAATGACATTTCCATGGATTTTTTCGCTTCCTCCCAAGTGGCAGGAAACGGCGTGCACTCATCCATGATCATCACCACATCTGAGCCCAAATCGTACTGAATCTCCATAGACACTTCCGGAGATAAGAAAATTTTATCGCCGTTGACGGGGTTTCTAAAGTACACCCCCTCTTCAGTAATTTGACGGATATCGCCTAAGCTAAATACCTGAAAACCACCGGAGTCGGTTAAAATGGGACCTTGCCAGTTCATAAAATCATGCAAGTCACCGTGTAGCTTCATCACCTCTTGCCCGGGGCGTACCCACAAATGAAAGGTGTTACCCAGCAGAATTTGGGCGCCGGTATCCGCCACTTCTTCTGGAGTCATGCCTTTTACCGTGCCATAGGTGCCAACCGGCATAAAGGCTGGGGTATCAACCACCCCACGGTCAAAAGTCAGGCGGCCACGACGGGCTAAGCCGTCGGTTGTGTGCAAATCAAACTTCATGTGTTACCTCTTACGGCCAGAGAAACAGTCTGACCTTTATTTTTGAGATTAGAGACTAGGAAGTTGGGAGTTGGAATTACTCAATCCCTATTCCCTGTTCCCCAATTCCTGTTGTCGAGTAAGAAACATAGCGTCGCCGTAGCTGAAAAAGCGGTATCGCTGTTCAATGGCTTGGCGATAGGCTTCTTTAATATGCTCAAAGCCACTAAATGCACTGACCAGCATGATCAAAGTAGACTCTGGCAAGTGGAAATTAGTGATCATGGCATCAACCAGCTGAAAACGGTATCCGGGATAGATAAAAATATCGGTATCCCCATAAAAGGGCGCCAGCACAGTGTTATTTTCTAGCGCCACTTTTGCCGCACTTTCTAATGAACGCACCGAGGTAGTACCGACGGCAATTACACGGCCACCACGGGCTTTCGTCGCTAGTACCTTTTCTACGACTTCAGCAGGCACTTCTATGTATTCAGAGTGCATTTGATGCTCAAGCACATTATCAACCCGCACCGGTTGAAAGGTGCCCGCCCCAACATGCAAAGTCACAAAGGCCAGCTCTGCTCCTTTAGCCACTAATGCATCCAGTAAGGGTTGATCAAAATGCAGCCCCGCAGTGGGGGCTGCCACCGCACCGGGCTTTTCATTATAAACCGTTTGATAGCGCTCTTTGTCCGCTTCTGTATCGGGGCGATCAATATAAGGCGGCAGCGGCATATGACCCACCGCCTCTAATATTTCTAATACGGTGCGCGTGTCATCATGAAATTCAATTTCAAATAAAGCGTCGTGGCGCGCCACCATAGTAGCACTGACATCTGGCTCAAGGATCAGGGCGCTACCCGGTTTAGGGGCTTTAGAGGCGCGAACATGGGCCAGCACCCGCTTGTCATCTAATACCCGTTCAACCAAGACTTCTAACTTGCCACCACTGGCCTTACGACCAAATATTCGGGCAGGAATGACCCGTGTATTATTAAAGACCAGCAAGTCTCCAGGGTTCACACGCTCTAATACGTGGTGAAAATAGCCGTGGCTAATCTCGCCACTATTCCCCTCTAGCTGTAACAAACGACTCGCGCCGCGCTCTGGCATAGGGTGGCGGGCAATGAGCTCGTCGGGGAGCTCAAAAGAAAATTTGCTAACCAGCATAGGCAACCTCTTGTAATAACGAGCGATAGTCTAGTGAGGGCGCCCCACTGGATCAAGGCAATTCGCTGTTATCGCATCATAATGCATATTATTGTGATATAGCGTAAGGTCAATGTAATAGGCACTTGATGACATCTCCCTTTATGGTGATCATCAGACAAGACGTTATCGTTCGACTATCTTGATATTAAAACAACATCAAAGAGAAGGAATACCTTATGCCAGCTATCGTCTCTGAAATTATGACCCGCGATGTAATTGGGCTGCCCCCAACCGCCACCTTAGGTGAAGCACGCACCTTGATGCAACGCCATCATATTCGCCATCTCCCCGTGCTATCAGAAGACACCTTAGTGGGGCTGGTGAGTCAGCGGGATATCTTAGCGGCTCAAGAGTCAAGTCTAGAACAAGATCATGATGGAGCATTTTTACAACAACATCAGTTGTCTCAAATGATGATACAAGACGTGACCACCGTCAGCCCTAGAGCAGGAGTGCGCGAGGCGGCACAGTATTTACAACAGCACAAATATGGCTGTTTGCCCGTCACTGACAAAGGTAAATTAGTGGGCATTGTCACCGACAGTGATTTTGTGACCGTGGCTATTCATCTGCTTGAGGTGCTGGACGCACAGTTGGCAGAGCAGCCTGATGATGAGCTAGACAAGGACGATCTGGATTTAGCCCTCACTCAAGACGATGATGATGATGCTTTGTCCGTACGGTAAGCCTGTACCATGAACTACCTAGCCCACCTGCATTTGGCCCAACTGAGCCAAACCAGCCTGCCAGGATCATTATTAGGCGAGTATGTAAAAGGTGATATCAGTAGCAGCACCTCGCTCCCTGCTGATTTAGAGTTAGGAGTTTGGCTACACAGACGTATTGACTCTTTTACCGATGCCCATCCTCAACATTTAGGAGCTGTACGAGCTTTACCCAGCCCCTATCGGCGTTTTGGCGGCATTATTATGGATATGATGTTTGACCACTTTTTGGCTAAGCATTGGGGTTGTTTTAGTGCCGAACCGCTCAGTGATTTTATTGACCAAGCGCATGCACTGCTTATTCCCGATAAGCATTGGCCCGCCGCCATGGAGACCTTAGTCTCGCGCATGCAGCAATATCAGTTATTGGCCAGCTATCAGTCATTAGAGGGTATTAGTGTGGCGCTGGCACGCATTGATCAGCGCTTTCGCCGCCCCACCCCGCTGCCGCACTGTGCGCCTATTCTACAAGCACATTACCCCCAAATGGAGCAGGCGTTTATGCGCTTTTATCCTGAGCTAATGGATTATGTATTAAGCTTGACAGAAAATAAGCGCCCAGAAAGCTGAAAGCTAACAACTAGAAGTCGGTAGACAAACCCATTGGCAACGGAACCCACAGAAAAATAGAGATAAGATCTGAAAAAATATTTTGATGGTAAGGGCTAAAGATAGCAGCAAGAGCCTAGCCTGATGCTCGACTTTTCTCTCAATAAAATCTCAGCTTACCGCCTTTGTAGTCGCTGCTTTAGCTGCTAAATTCGGCGCAGTCGAATAATGGGGAGAATATCTTAAACGGTGCAATGCGCTCGTAGAGGCCGCTTCAGCTGGCCGATTTTGCGTAGCAAAATTAAAA
>NZ_JBQDEX010000056.1:11634-15499 GCF_052084945.1 Oceanisphaera sp. | reverse complement strand
TAAGCTAATGAGCCACCCAACACATTAAATTTGTCCATATCTATTTCACCTATTGCCTGCTCACGATTGAGTTTTTGCTTAGCAAACTCGGCACTGGCAAACATCTTAATATTGGCCAGGGTTTGTGCACTAAAGGCTTCGTGCATCTCAATCATATCCATATCGGCTAGCGTGCACCCCGCTTTATCAAGTGCAAGCGGTGTGGCATAAGCAGGCCCCAGTAGCATGTCTTCTTGCACGCTAATAGCGGCATAAGCATAACTGCGCAAATATCCCAACGGCTCTAGCCCCAGCGCCTTGGCTCGGCTTTCGGTCATCATTAAGATCGCCGCCGCCCCATCGGTTAGCGGGGTACTGGTGGCGGCAGTCACTGTGCCATGGCGCTTATCAAACGCAGGTTTTAGCTTGGTATAATCGGCTAAGTTTGACTCGGTACGAATATTATTGTCTTGCTCAAAGGCGGCCTTAAAAGGCGGTGTATAGGTGGCCATGACTTGGTTTGTTAATCGCCCTTGCTGCCATGCCTCTGTAGCGAGTTGATGAGAGCGATGCGCCAGCTTGTCTTGGGCTTGTCGGCTAATACCATGACTTTTTGCCATTTGTTCGGCCGTTTGCCCCATAGAAAGCCCAGTTGAATATTCCGCCACTGCAGGGGGCATGGGGGCAAGATCTTTAGCCCGTAAGCGGCGTATAATTGCAAGCTTAGCGCGCAGTGATTTCGCTTTGCTTAACTCTAGCAGAGCCTCGGCTAAGCGCTTAGATACCCCTATTGGTAACACCGATGACGAATCGGCGCCGCCGGCAATTCCGACTTCAACTTGCCCCGCCAACATCGACTCTGCCAAGCTAGACACCGCCTGAAAGCTAGTGGCGCAGGCTCGGATCACACTGTAAGCGTCTGTATGTACAGGCAAGGTACTGGCTAATACAATTTCGCGCGCAATATTGGGGGCTGTGGGCATTTGCACCACTTGGCCAAATACCAGCTGTTGTACCTCGCTTGCCGCCATGGGGGTACGTGCCAGTAATTCGTTGACTACCATGGTTCCTAATTCAAGGGCAGGAATACCGCGAAACGCGCTTGATTGGCGAGCAAAGGGGGTTCTGAGTCCCGACACTATGGCAATACGATCACCCTTATGGGTCGTTAATGGGTTAGTTGGCAACATGTATGCTCCTTTAGAAGGTAGGGGTCGCACTCTGTAGCGGGCATTTAGCTAGCCCAATCAGCATAAGAGGTCTGACCTCGCAACATCCTAGCAAATAATTAACAAGGAGCAAACATACCCGCTTTGCCAGCGATCAGCCTTAAACGGGGCCACTCCAAAAAGCATCCTTGCTTTAGGCTTAAGGCTAGCGCCTAGCTAAAAGACTAAAGCGAGGTCCTAACTTTTGTCAGTATGACAAGGTAAAGCCTGAGTGGTGGCACCGATATTTTTGTGCGCCAGCGCTAATAAATGATTAAAAACTCCTAATAAATGACCATATTGGCTCATTATTATCCCGCTGCTGTTCGCTTATTATGCAGTTAAGTCATATGGTTAGAGTTATCGAGAGTTATTCGATTTTATGCGGTAAGATTCAGCCCAATTTACTATTGAGCTGATTGGCTCTTATCTTACTTCAACTCCATGGAAGCGAACGCGCTGTTCGACACAACAGGAAACGCTATGACCATCGAACTCCCTATACTAATAACCTTTGTGGGTTATCTTATTATTACTATGTTAATTGGTGTGATTGCTTATAGAGCCACCAGCTCGTTAAGTGACTACATATTAGGAGGCCGCCGCTTAGGCCCTGGGGTAGCAGCTTTAAGTGTGGGCGCCTCAGACATGAGTGGTTGGCTGCTACTGGGCCTGCCTGGCGCCGTCTACCTTTACGGTATTAGTCAGGCTTGGATTGGTATTGGCTTAGTGATAGGTGCTTGGCTTAACTGGCTATTTGTGGCTAAACGCTTGCGCGTATACACAGAGCAGGCCAATGACTCGCTTACCTTGCCCGACTTTTTAGAAAATAGATTGGCTGATCGATCAGGGTTAATTCGCGTGATTTCTGCATTAACCATTCTCATTTTCTTTGCCTTCTATACCGCTTCTGGCTTAGTGGCAGGTGCCATTTTGTTTGAAAAAGTGTTCGCCCTACCTTATTTAACCGCCTTATTAATTGGCGGCGGTGTGATCATGCTTTATACCTTTGCCGGTGGTTTTTTAGCTGTCTCTTGGACCGATTTTTTTCAGGGCATTTTAATGTTATTAGCATTAATTGTGGTGCCTTGGGCGGTAATGAATGAGCTAGGAGGCATGAATGAAACTCTGGCAACGCTAGAAAGTATGGACGCTAATAAGCTGGATTTCTTTCATGATTTTTCACTGATCAGCGGTTTAAGCTTGCTGGCGTGGGGGTTAGGCTATTTTGGTCAGCCACATATTTTGGCTCGCTTTATGGCTATTGACTCGCCCAAATCGGTGGCGCTGTCTCGTCGTATTGCCATGAGCTGGATGATTTTGTCACTCATCGGCTCTGTCGGTGTTGGCTTAGCAGGGGCTGTGTATTTTGCTGATGCACCACTAGAAAACTCAGAGACCGTCTTTTTGGCGTTAGCTAATGCTGTGTTTAACCCTTGGGTGGCCGGTTTACTGATTGCCGCTATTATGTCGGCCATTATGAGTACCATAGATTCACAGCTGTTAGTGTGTTCATCGGCCATTACCGAAGACTTTTATAAGCGTTGGTTTCGCCCCCATGCTCCCGAAAATGAGCTAATTTGGGTGGGCCGTTTTGCTGTCGTGCTGGTGGCGGTCTGCTCTATTATTATTGCGCTAGACCCTGAGTCATCGGTCTTAGACCTAGTCAGCTATGCTTGGGCCGGTTTTGGCGGTGCCTTTGGTCCTGTGATTATTATTGCGTTATTTTGGCCTCACCTTACCCGTAATGGTGCGCTAAGCGGCATTGTGCTGGGGGCGTTAACGGTTATTGGCTGGAAGCAGCTTTCTGGTGGGCCTTTGGGTATTTTTGATCTTTATGAAATTGTGCCCGGCTTTGTTATTTGTGCCTTGGCCTGCCTTGTTATCAGCCGTCTGGGCACCCCGCCCAGTAAAGAAGTGGTGTTGGGCTTTAGAAGAATGGAGTCTGAACTCTAATATTTGATCTTGCTCACACAAATAGTTAAAACGCTTGTTTATTTAAACAAGCGTTTTACTTTTATGTAACATTTAAATATGCTGCCTGTGAGTAAGATTTCATCATTTATTCATGCGCAGCAGTATGGCGCACCACCAACACCTAACGGATGAGAGAGTCTTTCATGAGCCAAAAAACATTGAAGTTATCTTTAGTTGCCGCATCCATTGCCTTGGCTGCAGGGCAAGCTCACTCGGCAGCGTTTCAGCTGGCTGAACAAAACGCCACAGGCCTAGGACGGGCCTATTCAGGTGAAGGCGCAATTGGTGATAATGCCTCTGTATTGGGGAGAAACCCTGCTGCCATGACCTTATTAAAGCGCCCTGCTCTATCTCTGGGTGCGATTCATGTTAACCCCGAGATTGATGTAGAAGGTAAAGGGGCTAACGCCCAAGGGACAAACCTGCCGACCCAATCAGATGATATTGGTGACAGCGCCGTAGTACCTTTCTTTTATTATGTGCAGCCCCTAAATGAGCAATGGACCGCCGGGTTTGGCGCCTTTACTAATTATGGGTTATCCACCACTTATCAAGATAATCACTTTGCAGGAGAAGCTGCCGGTAGCACCTCATTAGAAACCATTAACCTTAATCCCAGCATTGCGTTTAAGGCCAATAAGCATATTTCTATTGGCGCCGGCTTTAACGCCGTCTATGCCGATGCTGAGATTATTCGTCAT
>NZ_JBQDEX010000056.1:0-11534 GCF_052084945.1 Oceanisphaera sp. | reverse complement strand
CCTGCCATCGCCGAGGTGTCCGGCTTCCACCAAATACAACCCGACTGGGCACTCCATTATGGCGTGATGTGGACGGAGTGGAGCAGCTTTAAAGAATTAAAAGCAGTCAGCCCGCAAGGTAAAGAGCTATTCCAAAAAGACGAAGGTTTTGACAATAGCTGGCGTGTTAGTGCCGGTGCCACTCATCAATTAAACGATCAGTGGACGCTGCGCGGTGGTATTGCCTATGACCAATCACCGGTGCCAGAAAGCGCACGCTCTATTTCTATTCCTGATGTAGACCGCACATGGTATACCTTGGGGGCCACTTATGCTTATAACCAAAACTTAAGCTTTGATGCCGCCTTTGCCTTTTTAGACGGTGAAAAAGTAACGGTAGTTGAAGACAGCAAAGTGATAGGAAAAGGGGCATATGAATTTGAATCCGGCGGTGATGCTTACTTAATGGGCTTACAAATGAACTACGCTTTTTAAGTATTTGCTCTTTTTATATCACACTATTTAAGCGCCCTCTTGGGCGCTTTTTTGTTCGCTTTGTTTATCGAAACACAATGCTGTATATTTGCTCCGTCATTATTTTTGTTCGGGATCATTATGCGCTGCTTTGTAGCCAGACAAGCTATTTTAGATAGTCAAGGTAACCCCTTTGGCTATGAATTGTTATTTCGTACCAGCCTCGAAAATCGTTTTCCTGAAATGGGAGCAGAGGATGCTACCCGTCGCTTAATGGCCGAACAGTTTTTGAGCCAAAAAATTGAAGATTTAGTAGGGCAAGCGCTGTGCTTTGTTAACTTCCCTGATTCATTAATTCGCGAAGATATGCGCGACAGTTTTGCACAGCAGCAGTTAGTGGTAGAAATTTTAGAAAATGCCACTCCCGATATGGCATTATTAGAGAGTGTTAAATTACTCAAAAAATCCGGTTTTAAAACCGCACTGGACGACCATATACCCAGTCAGCAATGGGAGAAGTTTTTTCCTTTTATTGACTTTATTAAACTTGATTTGCGCGAGCTTTCAATGGCGGAGTGCGCAAGCTTTATCAAAACCTACCAGCGCCATTCACACATTAAATTTATTGCCGAAAAAGTAGAAAACCAGCAAGAATATACCGATGCCAAAGCGGCAGGGTTTGACTTATTTCAGGGTTATTACTTTCAACAACCACAGGTGATCAGCCGCCGTATTTTAACCACTGATGAAATGACCGGTTTTGAGCTACTATCAGCAGTTAATGAGCCTGAGCTTGATTACGATAAGTTAACCGAGCTATTTAGCCAAGATTTATCACTGTCTTATTACCTATTGCGTCATGTAAATAGCTTACATAGTGGTTACAAGCAAAAAAATATTGATAATTTACGTAATGCGATTGTATTTTTAGGTCACCAACAGCTTAGGCGTTTTACAGCCTTAATGATGACGGCTTATATTAGTAAAAACAAAAACATTGAGTTATATCGTATCTCAATGATCCGAGCCAAATGGTGTGAACTGTTGGCCGAAAAAGTATGCCCTCATTTGCAAGATGATGCATTTATTTGTGGGCTATTCTCTTTGTTAGATACCTTATTAGAAAGACCCATTGCCGATATATTACCCCACTTATCAGTGACGGAGCCGGTGCAGCAAGCACTACTAGAACAAAAAGGGCAACTGGGTTTTTTAATGGGCATGATGCAAGATCAAGAACAGGCGAACTGGCCAATGTTAGAGCAACGATTAACGTTTGCTAACTTAAACCAACATGATAGTAGTCAGTTTTATGAACAAGCCATACAGTGGAGTAAACAACTCACCGATAGGCATCATGTTTAAACCGCAGACGCATGGGGTTCTCACAAAAAACCCATGCGTATAGCAAAAGTGTTATAACCCTACAAACTAAGCTACTGACAATGACTCTGTCTTTGTATAAACCGCCACACTGCTAACACCAATATAAAGCCACCGCTTGCCGCAGCCAGTCCAACCCCCACTGATGCTGTATACCCTAATGCTAAATAACCAATAATGCTTACCACAGCAATAGATAGTGCATAGGGTAATTGAGTCACAACATGATCAATATGATGACAAGAGGCGCCAGTAGAAGACAATATGGTGGTGTCTGAAATAGGCGAGCAATGATCGCCAAATACTGCCCCGGCCATAACTGCAGACATGCCCGGCAATAACAGCTGAGCATCAATCGCCATGGTCATATCGGCAGCTATTGGTAACATAATACCAAATGTCCCCCAGCTGGTGCCGGTAGCAAATGCCATAACACCGGCGAGTAAAAATAAAATAGCCGGTAGCATAAATAAAGGGATGCTTTGCTGCACTAAAGAGGCAAGGTAGTGCCCGGTTTCTAGCTCGCCAATTAAGCCGGCTAATGTCCAAGCAAACAATAAGATATAAATGGCCGGCAGCATGCCTTTAATGCCGATGAGTATGGTCTGCCCCCAATCAGCTAAGCTTACCTTTTGTTTTAGCATGGCATACACGCACACTAGTAAGCCGGCAACCCCTCCTAATACTAAAGAACGCCCTACATTAGTATTTTCTAGCGCGGCTAAAACATTAAAAGGAGTTTGGGCATCATTAAGCGCCTGTGCGCCGGTAAACAATAACGCCAGCACGGTAACTAATGTAAGCGTGCCTATGGCCAGTAATAATTCACTCATACGCCCCGCAGAAGCTTGCTCTGCACTGTCGCTTACACCAGGAGGGGCACCCTTGCTGGCATCAAACAGCTGACCTTGTAGCGCTTGCTGCTCGTGCTGATCCATGGCGCCTAAATCCCAGCCTCCTTTAATAACCAGTAACACCATTAGCAGGGTAAAAATAGCATAAAAGTTCATGCTGCCCATCAGCATAAAGGCCCCTAAGGCACTTTGCCCTGTTAAGCTATGACTGGCCAAAATACCGCCTATTAATGCAATAATATAGGCCCCCCACGACGAGATGGGCATAAGAACACAAACCGGTGCCGCAGTGGAATCGAGTAAGTAAGCAAGCTTAGCGCGCGAGATATTAAATCGGTCGGTAACCGGTCGACAAATAGTGCCCACCGATAAACTATGAAAGTAATCATCAATAAAAAACAAAAAAACCAACAATCCGGTCATCACTTTGGCTTGGCGCCGATTTTTAATTCTACTTTGTGCCCACTGTGCAAAGGCTAGTGTGGCTCCTACTCGGCTTAACATACTGATAATGCAGCCCAGCAGCAGCAAAAATAACAATATATTTACATTCCATTCATTAATGGTGTTATCAGTCCAAAACAGCTCTGCTATTTGGAGACCAAGGTGAGCCGCACTGGTAAGAGGATTAAACTGCTGCAGTAACAACACTGCAAGTAAGATACCTAACCCTAAAGATAACAAGACTCGGCGAGTAGTAATGGCCAATAAAATGGCAAGTATAGGAGGCAGTAAAGACCAATAACTTTGAATAAAAGGCTGTAGTTCCACGTTGGTACCAGAATTAAAATTGTTAATATAATGAGTAGAAGGCAGATATAAAGAACGCCAGCTCTTGCTCAGCGGTCGTACATCATAAAACCTATAACACGACAGTATCAGCCCTTGCAGCACCGTTCCCAGAGTGTTACCTGATAAAGGGGTAGCGGAACAAATAACACCACATTAACGTCACTTACTGTCGCGCTCAAAACTTATTAAATAAGCTTTGGGCTGATAAGTGACACACCTCTATGCGGGTAAGGCGAACGATTTTACTGCCAACACAACAAAAATCAATACTTTTAACCTACCATCACCCTACTGTGCTGTTGTTTATGACAGCTGCCTCTTTTGAATTTTTTTAATATACTAGCTTGATAATAACAGCTATAACGCTTGATCTGTTCTAATTAGCAATTGCCTTTTGCAAAATGCAAAGCTATATCGGTGTGTTTCTTTGCTAACATGTCATTTTTATTCTATGTAATAAATAATTTAGTAATTAACTTGCTAGATTTATAATGAAGATGTAAATTTACAGCATAATAAAATATATAACTTAGGTGAATGCAATGACTGACTTTTTAAAAACACTATTAAACATTCGCAGCTTACGTGCTGCAACACGTGACTTGACGCTTGATCAAATGGAAGAAGCATTAGCTAAACTGTCTTCTGTTATTGAAGAGCAGCGTGAAACTAAAGCAGCAGAACAAGCTGCTGCTCAAGAGCGAGATCGCAAGCTTAAAGAATACATGGATCAAATGGCCGCAGACGGCATTGATTTAAGTGACTTATTAGAATTGGCTGAGCCAACTAAAAAAGTAAGTAAGCCACGTGCTAAGCGTCCTGCTAAGTATGAGTTTTACGACGAGAACAATGAATATAAGACTTGGACTGGTCAAGGTCGTAAACCTACCCCCATCAAGAAAGCGATGGATGCAGGCACTAAAACATTAGAAGATTTCTTGATTAAACAGTAAGTTTATTGTTGAAATCACTATAAAAACAGGGCCACATGGCCCTGTTTTTTTATTAAAATGCAGATAATTGTAAAACAAAGGCACTAAACAATTCTTCCCCTACAGCTGGCGATGTACAGCCTCTCAGAGGGCTAAGGTGTTAAGAGCTGATATAAGGGTAAATCAACCCCATTAAGCTTTAATTCATACACTAACGCCAGCTCTGCACCTAGCTCTGCGCTCGGCCACCCTTTACGCTCAAACCAACATAGATAAGCCATGGGCAGTTTAAGCAATGGCCGTCCACTGTATTTACCAAATGGCATCGGCTTGCTGATAATATCTAACAACTCAGAACTGGCTAAACTCACATTAGATTCCTTTAAAAATACCACACACTAAACTGAACATAACGACGGGCCGCCGCCATAGTATTTAAATTATGCATATCTCTATTAATTTGGTTCATGCTTTATTTAATCACACCAAGTGTCATCTTACACAATGCCGCATTACGTTAAAGATAAACGCCGTTCTTTCTTATCCAACGCAACTGCTGCTGGCTCTGCGGGATTACCCCCCCCCCACTAATATCATAGCAAGGCCTAAAGAGGTCGAATAAATTCGACCCTACGCTCGGGGTAGATTGGTATAAAATGGGAGTGCCAGCTAAAATAACCCCTACAAAAGAAAAAACATCGAACCAACCGATCCGATGTTTCATTAATTATATATTGTGTCACTAACAGCTGAACGCTTATCGCTGCAGAAGGCTTTGATTGATATCAGCTAACGCCTGAGCTGGGTTCACCGCTTTAGTAATAGGGCGCCCTATCACCAAATAATCGCTGCCAGCGGTTAACGCCTGCTCTGGAGTCATAATGCGCCGCTGATCGCCGGCATCTACACCTGCTGGGCGAATACCAGGAGTAATCAATTTAAAGTCATGGCCCAGCTCTGATTTTAATAAGCTCGCCTCTTGTGCCGAGCATACAACACCGTCTAGGCCTGCATCTCGCGTTAAGCGTGCTAAGGCCAGTACTTGCTCTGCCGGTGAGCGTGACACGCCTATTTGGGCTAACTCATCGCCTGTCATACTGGTAAGCACAGTCACGGCAATAAGTAGCGGCGCTTGCTCACCGTATGGCACTAACGCCTCTTTGGCTGCGCTCATCATACGCTCGCCACCGCTCGCATGCACATTCACCATCCAGACACCTAGCTCAGCAGCGGCCGCAACGGCTTTGGCTACGGTATTAGGAATATCGTGAAATTTAAGATCCAAAAATACATCAAATCCACTGTTTACCAAGGTGCGCACAAACTCAGGGCCAAACAATGTAAACATCTCTTTGCCCACTTTTAAGCGACAATGAGCAGGATCTAATTGGTTAATTAACGCCATGGCTTGCTGCTTGTCAGCAAAATCAAGCGCAATCAGAATTTTAGGATCATGTGAAGTTGAAGTTTGCATACCAAGTTACCTTTTAATTTTTAAAAATATTTTTGCCACAGAAGACGCGAACGGTATAGAGAAGCGCCAAGAACAACAAAAAGCGGTGCCTATCTTTAGCTTACGGCTTAAAGCTGCCCTTAAGCAGGTCAGGAGCTCGGTTTGTTTTTAAGCCTTAAACATAAAAGCGAGATACCGGGGCAAGCCCGGCATGACGGCATAAAAGAAAGCCGGAAGCGGTCAGTTATAAGCTGAAAGTTAAGAACACATCAAACCAACAAAAGACGGTGTGTGTTTTTAGCTTCAGGCTTACAGCTTACGGCTTACGGCTGTATTTACTCCCCATCTAATCCACGTAGTGGGCGAATACAGCCCCACTGTTTACAGGAGGGGCATTGCCAAAATTGACTTTTAACCGAAAACCCGCATTGGCTACATTTATGGCTTGGCTTTTGTTTCATTTGTTCTAACACCAAGGCGCCTAGCATATCGAGACTTTCTCTTGCTCGCCCTTGCTCGGCGTTAGCCGCATGATACGCCATTAGTCGATGAAAGCCTTTCATTGTGGGATGGCGCTGTAATTGCGACAATACTAATTGCTCGGCGGCAAGTGCGCCTTGGCTTTCGGCTATGTAATCTGCCAACATTAACACCGCACTGGCACCCGCATCTTCTGCTACCCATAAATGCAGATGACGAATAAGCTCTGACTCATCATTTAATTGTAGGTAGCAGTATTGAATATCCGTTAACACCTCACCAATAAAATCAGCGTCTTGTTGAGTGACATCAAGCAGACTGGCCAATGCCAGTTTCCATTGCTGCTGCGCCATAAATAGTGAGCCTAGGCGGATATTCGCTCTCACACAGCCCGCATCTGTTTTAAGGGCTTTTTTAAATTGCATCATGGCGGCTTTCACATCTTGTTCTCGCCAATGCTGTTCTGCTAATTCACAGTAAAAGTGCCCCATGGGGGTTAAGGCTTTCATGCCTTGACGCTTTTTTAGCCGAGCGGCTGTGTCAATGGCTTTTTCCCAGTCTTTTAGCTGCTGGTAGATAAGTAATAATTGGCTTAATGCTTCTTCTTCGTAGTCGGGATCACTTTTTAGCTCAATAAGAATGTGCTCGGCTCGGTCTAATAATCCTGCGGCTAAAAAATCTCGCGCCAGTTCAAGCATGGCTAAGTGGCGTTGCTCTAGTAATAAGTTAGGTCGTGCCACCAAGTTTTGATGGATACGAATAGCGCGATCCACTTCGCCTCGGGAGCGAAATAAGTTTCCGAGAGCAAGGTGAGTTTCAATGGTTTCGCTGTCAACTTGCAAAAGCTGAATAAAGAGATCAACCGCTTTATCTGGCTCATCAGACAGCAAAAAATTCAGCCCGGCAACATATTGCCGGGAGAAATGGGTGGATTTATTTTGCGCATCTTGCCGAACTCCTCTGCGCCCCATATACCAGCCATAGGCCGCAGCAACAGGAAGCAGCAGAAACAATAATTCCAGCATAGGGCTTATTAATCCTTAATGGGCAAGGCCCTAAGCTCTTCTAGCTCTTTGTGCTGGCGCTCAACTTTTTTACGCAAACCACTGTTTTTCATTCTTAAACGTAATAATACAAAACCAAACACTATCCAGCCAACAACAAAACCAGCCACAAATATAATCGCCAATAATGATGAAAGGCGATAGTCGCCCTGGGCTAACAGGTAATTAACATGCACTGACTGATCGTTTTGTGTGCCCAGTGTTAAACCGACGGCAAATAAAATAATCAGAACAATTAGGCTAATAATTATTTTCACCTTATCCTCTCAACTTCCTGATTTTGAGTATCAACATTATCACGGAAAACAATCTTTCTCGCTAGTCGTGTTGCCGTAAAAAGTGATATAGCGCTACAGATAATATTAGGTGAGGTTGACTCGCTCACGCAGTTCTTTACCGGGTTTAAAGTGCGGTACGTATTTTCCGGTTAATGCGACTTTTTCACCGGTTTTAGGGTTACGTCCCTGGCGAGGCGCTCGGTAGTGTAGTGAAAAACTACCAAAGCCTCTAATTTCGATACGGTCACCGGTTTCTAGGGTAGCCGACATTTTTTCGATAATTTCTTTAATAGCCTCTTCTACTTCTTTTGCAGACAGGTGGCTGTATTGTTCTGACAGTTTTTCAATGAGATCGGATTTAGTCATTATGGTTTCTCCTGATCGCCAAGCAACAAAAAGGGGGCACGAAGGCCCCCTTTTACAGTCGGACAGGCTTATTCGCCTTTGGCTGCCTTAAAGGCTTCGGCCATTGCACTTAGACCAACATCTTCTGGCTGCTGCTGGTTAAGGTTATCTAGAACCACTTTATCTTCTGCTTCGTCTTTCGCACGGATAGACAAGCTTAAAGTACGGTTCTTGCGGTCAACGCCCATGAAACGTGCTTCGATTGCTTCACCTACGGTTAATACAGTAGATGCGTCTTCGATACGGTCACGAGAGATATCAGCAACGCGTACATAACCTTCTACGCCTTCTGCCATCTCAACGACTGCGCCTTTTGCGTCAACCGCTGTGATAGTACCTTTAACAATAGCACCTTTCTTGATATCAGCTAAGTAAGCATTGAACGGATCTTCGTCAATTTGCTTAACGCCTAAGCTAATACGCTCGCGCTCTGGGTCAACTTGCAGTACTACTGCATCAATTTCGTCGCCTTTCTTGAATTCACGAACCGCTTCTTCGCCGCCGTTCCAAGAAATGTCAGACAAGTGAACCAGACCATCGATGCCGCCGTCTAGACCGATAAAGATACCGAAGTCAGTAATTGACTTGATCTTACCAGAAACACGGTCGCCCTTGTTGTGGGTTTCCGCAAACAGCTGCCATGGGTTAGACTTGCACTGTTTTAGACCTAAAGAAATACGACGACGTTCTTCGTCGATATCCAATACCATTACGTCTACGTTGTCACCAACAAAAACCACTTTAGATGGGTGGATGTTCTTGTTAGTCCAATCCATTTCAGACACGTGTACCAGACCTTCAACGCCTTCTTCGATTTCTACGAAGCAACCGTAATCAGTTAGGTTAGTAACACGGCCAGACAAGCGAGTGCTTTCTGGGTAACGGCTAGCGATTTCTACCCATGGATCTTCGCCTAACTGCTTCAGGCCAAGAGAAACACGCGTACGCTCACGGTCATATTTCAGTACTTTAACGTTGATTTCGTCACCCACGTTAACGATTTCACTTGGGTGCTTAACGCGCTTCCAAGCCATATCGGTAATGTGTAGCAGACCATCTACGCCGCCTAGGTCGACGAAAGCACCGTAATCGGTCAGGTTCTTAACGATACCTTTAACTTCTTGACCTTCTTGCAGGTTCTCAAGCAACTGTTCGCGCTCTGCACTGTTTTCAGTTTCAATAACAGCACGACGAGAAACAACAACGTTATTACGCTTTTGATCCAGCTTGATTACTTTGAACTCAAGCTCTTTCCCTTCTAGGTGCAAGGTGTCACGTACTGGACGTACGTCAACCAGCGAACCAGGTAGGAAAGCACGGATAGTGTTTACTTCAACAGTAAAGCCGCCCTTCACCTTGCCGTTGATCACACCGATAACGGTTTCTTGATCTTCGTAGGCTTTTTCTAGTTGCAACCAAGATTCATGGCGCTTCGCTTTTTCGCGGGAAAGCAGAGTCTCACCGAAACCGTCTTCAACAGCGTCAAGAGCAACGTCTACTACGTCGCCTACACTCACTTCCATTTCGCCTTGGGCATTTTTAAACTGCTCGGCAGGAATAGCTGATTCAGACTTCAGGCCTGCGTCAACCAGAACGATACCGTTCTGAATAGCAACAACAGTACCTTTAACTATCGAACCCGGACGGGTTTCTAGTTCTTTCAGAGACTCTTCAAAGAGTTGAGCAAAAGATTCAATCATGTTTAATGAATACACTTTTTAAGTTGAACATCCACAGGGCAATCCGGCTCCGATGGGGTGATTAAGATAGACCCACTTCATCCTTGACGCGGGCAGGCTCAAGCAAGTTGCTTGACGTACAAAATATCATTTAACCGAATAACTTGTTGGCTTAGCCCACAATGCAAGTTTGCGTATGACTCAACACTATATCCAGTACTTCTGTAATAGACAGTTCAGTTGAATCAATCACTAACGCATTGTCTGCGGCTTTCAGTGGTGCCACGGTTCTATTACGATCCCGCTCATCACGCGCCTGAATTTCGCTTAAAAGACGGTCAAAACTAACATCAAAACCCTTCGCTTGCAACTGAAGAAGACGACGATTCGCCCTTTCGTGCGCGCTGGCATCTAAGAATATTTTTACTTGCGCATCAGGAAACACCACAGTGCCCATGTCGCGCCCATCGGCAATAAGACCAGGATTACCACGAAACGCCCGCTGGCGGCGTAATAGGGCTTCTCGCACCCGCGGAAAAGCGGCTATTTTACTGGCAGTTTCGCCCATCTTTTCAGTGCGTATGGTTTGCGAAACATCTTCCCCTTCAAGGATGGTTTTTACGACGCCCTCTTGTATCGGAAACTGCACATCTAAATGCGCCGCTAATGGCACCAAGGCCGATTCATCATCTAAGGCCACATCATGATGCAAAGCAGCAAGCGCCAACACCCGATAAATAGCTCCAGAGTCCAGTAAATGCCATTCCAGTTTTTCGGCGAGTAACTGGCAAAGGGTTCCTTTGCCTGCACCACCTGGGCCATCCACAGTGATGACGGGCGCTTTTTCAGTCATGGCTTTCTCCAGTCAAACATTAAGTTGAGCAGTTATGCGCATAAGTTTATGATCATTATGCTGCTTCATGGCGCGCATTATACGCAACTTAATCGGCAAATGTAGCACCTTGCTCTGTTTGCAGGTCAATTACTGTTATTTAAGCCGCCTTGTGTGCATTGTATCTATACCTACAGCGGCATCCGCCTTACAATAGCAATTATTTTTATTATGTTTAAACCAAAGAGGAACGCCATGAGCAGTGTTACCCAGATGGCAAACTCAAAATTGCCAACCCCTTGGGGCACCTTTACCCTAATCGGATTTGAAGAAACAGGGACAGGCAAAGATCATGCCGCACTGGTAATGGGTGCCATTGATGATGACTTACCCGTTTTAGGGCGCATTCACTCTGAATGCTTAACTGGCGATGCTTTATTTAGCTTGCGCTGCGACTGTGGTTTTCAGCTGCAAGCCGCAATGGAAAATATTGCTAAAGAAGGCCGAGGCATACTGCTTTATGTTCGCCAAGAAGGCCGGGGAATTGGCCTGCTCAATAAAATTCAGGCCTACAACTTGCAAGATCAAGGCAAAGATACGGTAGAAGCGAATGTTGAGTTAGGTTTTGATGCCGATATGCGCGATTACACTATTTGTGCCGATATGCTGCATGAGTTAGGGGTTAAGCAACTGCGTTTAATGACCAATAACCCGCGCAAAGTCGCCGCCATGACCCAGTGTGGCATTAATGTGGTTGAGCGCGTGCCGCTACAAGAAGGTCGCAACCCATTTAATGAGCATTACCTAGATACTAAAGCCGGTAAGCTTGGCCATATGTTAAAAGATAAATAAAGCACCCAGCTAACAGCGAAACAATTAAATGGGGTCGGCGTCAATTTTCTCTAAAGAAAATGACGCCGACCCTTTTT
>NZ_JBQDEX010000055.1:0-16063 GCF_052084945.1 Oceanisphaera sp. | reverse complement strand
TAATAACAGAGCGTCCCAGTAACTTACGACCCGCGACATCTAAAAATCGAACTTCATAAACTCCAGCTTTATCGGGCAGAGTTAAAGTCATAGTTTTATCATCGCCTACCGATTGCACATTAAGCCAGCTAAAATCAGGTTTGTCTTTAAGCGCGAGTGCAATACGCTGATCGCCGCTGTCAAAAGTTCCAGTCCAGCGAATCGTTATTACCTCTCCTGCCGTCGCGCTTTCTGGTACCACAAGGCCAGCACCATAGTCTAAAGGCGCATTGGCACCTACTACCTCAACCGATGCCCTAGCCAATACTTGTCTGCTTGCCTCCAACACATAGCGCAGTTCATATAAGCCAATAGCATCGGGCGCGCTCAGGCGACCTTCACGTTTGTTTTTAGTGCGAATGTGATGTTTTAGATAGTTTTCCTCAGCCCCCATTGGGGCGAGCGTAATAAAGTCTCTACTATTAATAGTACTTGACCATCTTGCATCAATAGAGCTTCCGGCTCTTACTACGCTTGGGCCGCTGATCCCCACTTCGGCACTTACCACTTCAATAGGAGCGCTGGCTAGCACTTTTCTGCCGGCCTCCAACACATAACGCAGTTCATATAACCCAGACTCGCCGGGGGCGGTTAAGCGGCCGCCGGTATTATTTTTGGTACGAATATGATTTTTATGACGATTCGCATCTGCGTTTGCCGGCACTATCGTAATAAAATCACGCTCGTTAATGGTGTTACTCCAGCTCACGTCAAAGAGGGCACCTGTAGTAACCTGCTCGGGGCCAAATATCTCTACCTCGGGTGGGGTGGGCTCGGGTTCCGGCTCGGGCTGCTTAATCATAGCGCTTTGTACTTTATCCAAAGCAGCATGCAGCTCTGCGGCATTATTAGCGGGCACAAAAATACCACCTGTGTTGTCGGCAATGCACGATAAGCTGGCGTGAGTCTCTTTATCTAAATCAAAGCCCACCACATGGGTGGTGAGCTTAACGCCTTGCTTGGCAAGTTGCGCAGATAGCGCACAAGGGTCGGCATGACAGGTTTCTAAGCCGTCTGAGATCAGTACTATGGTTGCCTGACTATCACGATAAGATAATAAATCTGCCGCATGTTGCAACGAGGCAGAAATCGGCGTTTTACCATTCGGGCGAATGTTATTCACCGTTTGAATAAAGCTCGCCTTGTCGAGCTTCTTAGGCGCTATTAATGTTTCAATATCGCTACAATCGCCTTGGCGACGATGACCATAAGCCACTAACCCTAAGTGGGTATTGTGGTCCCAATTATTAATGAGATCGGCCATCACCTCGCGGGCAATTTCAATTTTACTCACCCCGTCAATCTGTCCCCACATCGACCCTGATGCGTCATAGACGATCACCACATCTTCATCGGCTTGCGCCATTGTTGAACAGGCCAAGGAGCCTGCTAGCAACATACTGGTAAGCACACATTTTTTTAATTTCAATGTTTAATCCTTAGCACAAGGTGATCCTTTACCAAACTATAGACCATAGTCTGTGCCTTGCAGGGGAGAGTGCCATGCCTTGAGCACCGCTAAGCTAAACCAATAAACGTCTTGCAAATAAGGTGGTGAACTTGCCGTTCTTAAGAAGTAAGTGCGGTTGCAATTAATGTTGTGCAAACAGTAGTTGATAGGGGCGGGTGAGAGCGGAACGAATATCCGTTAACGAAAACACCTTAAAAAACTCAGCAAAGCAGCGCCCTTCAAACCAAATGTGCACCACGGGTAGCGCCATAACCCCTTGTTGGGCACACACACTGCCTCCTTGTTGCTGACAGTCTACGTACACAGCCGTTACGCATGGAAACTCTTGTGCCAGCAAGTGTGTTAATGCTGGCTTAATGGCCTGACACACACCACATGCTTGCCCACCATAAAGCACTAATACCGCTGAATGCTCAGCTAACAAGCAATCTAGCTGATCTTGTTGAGTCACGCTTTGCATAATCTTAACGCCTTAACCAAATGAGAGGTAAAAGAATAAATAATGAAGGGAAAACCCGCAACTTGCTGCTTAAGAGTTCTCTGTTAAGACAGCATTTATACATCTTAGCCCCTTTATCTTGGCACTGTTTATGCTTAAACAGGTATTTTTGACCTAGAGTGTAGGGAGTGCTTGCGTTAAGGAGAACGCGTATGTCTTATCATCCTCAGCGACTTATCGTCTTATTTGATGGTACCTGGAACGACCCCCAAGACAACACCAACGTGGTTAAATTAGCGCGCAGCATAGCGCCTTTTGCTGGTAAATACCGACAACGCTTTTATTACAACCCAGGAGTGGGCACCCGCAAAGCCACGCGATTACTCGGCGGTATGTTTGGCGTTGGCTTAAGTAAGCACCTACTACAGGGATATGACTGGCTAGCGCGACATTATCGGCCAGGAGATGAAGTGTGGGTATTTGGCTTTAGTCGCGGTGCTTATACGGCGCGCAGCATGGTGGGCATGATCCGAAAATGTGGATTGTTGCACATAGTCACACCCAATCAATTAAGCCTTGCAGAACGGTTATACCGCGATAAAAGTGCTGCTCCTAACAGTGAAATATGTCAACAATTTAGACGCCAATATAGTCAAGAGATCACAATACACCTGCTGGGAGTATGGGACACTGTTGGCGCTTTAGGCGTGCCTGGCACTATGTTGTCGGAGCGAGGCACCTATTCTTGGCACGACACTCAGTTGTCAAAAATAGTCGAGCGGGCATATCAGGCTATTGCACTAGACGAGCACAGAGCCGTTTATCAAGCCGTGCCTTGGACCAACCACAATGGCCAAAAAAAGCCAGCACAGTTAGCCGTTGAACAGCGATGGTTTATTGGTGCCCATGCCAATGTAGGCGGAGGTTACTTAAACGATCCTTTGGCCGACTTACCGCTAGCTTGGATGCAACAGCAAGCCAGCAATGCCGGTTTGTTACTCACCCCAGTGATCCCAGCCAAGCAGGCTTGGTTAAGCGCCCCCACAGATTCTTATCAGGCCTTTTTGGCAGGCTGGTATGCCCGCTATCGGCACCTATTTTACTCTGACACAGCCCGCTTATATCGCCCTTTATACACAGACGCGGCCGGTAGCCTGTCGGTGGGAGTCACCATAGACGACTCAGTATGGCAACGTTGGCAGCAGTTAAGCAGTTACCGGCCCAACAGCCTTATTAACGCAGGGCTTGAGCCAAACAAGCCCTTACCCAATAGATGAGATAAGCCTGCCGTGCTCTTGATCACAAAATGGCATAAGGCAGGATGTGCCTTTTTAGCGCACTCTGTTAAGGTCGAGTGCGGTTGGGTGCTACAACAGCATCTTTTGTTTTATTATGCTTTCAGCACTCAGTTGGCAAGCGTGTTAATGGATTAGTAGACGATTATGTGGAAGGTATTACAAATTTCCAGTGCATTCGTTGGCATTATTGTTGGGGCAGGCTTTGCCTCCGGCCAAGAAGTTTTACAATACTTTACCAGTTTTGGACACTTAGGCACCGCCGCCGCCGTGGTGGCCACTGCATTATTCGCCTACCTTGGCATGATGCTCACTATGCTGGGCAGTCGTACCGGTGCTCAATCCCATAAAACCGTTATTTATCAAATTAGTGGCCGTTACTTAGGAGTCGTGGTCGACTATGTGATTATTTTTACCTTATTTGGCGTCGGCGTGGTGATGATTGCCGGCGCAGGCTCAATTTTAGATCAGCAATTTGGCTTTGCGCCCTACATTGGCAGCATTATTATGACCCTATTAATGGGGGCAACCTTAATGCTCAAGGTTGATAAAGTGGTGGGCTTAATTGGCAGCATTACTCCCTTTTTAATTTTAGCGCTGGCACTCATTTGTGGCTACAGCTTGCTAACCATGGACCGTACCTTTGCTGAACTGGCTCCCATTGCCGAAAACGTTACCTCAACCTTGCCACATTGGTTTGTATCTGCCGTTAATTACGTGTCATTTAATATCGCGGTAGGGGCGGCCATGTCACTGGTGATGGGCGGAGCCGAGAAAAATGAAAGCATTGCCAAGTGGGGCGGTTTATTAGGCGGTGCCGGCATAGGCGTATTAATTATGATCAGCCACTTAGCCATGTTCTCGCAAATTGACAACATTGTGGGCTTTCCTCTGCCACTACTTAAAATTATTGATGGCATTTCACCGTGGTTGGCTACCGCTATGTCGTTTGTTCTGTTTGGGATGATTTTTAGTACTGGGGCCAGCATGTTCTACGCCTTTGTTGCCCGCTTTGTTGTAATGCGCACGCCCGTGGGCAATGGTTTTAGTGTGGCGACTTTAGTGGTTGGTTTTATCGCAAGCTTTGCCGGCTTTACCAAACTGGTTGCCTTCTTCTATCCGTTAATCGGCTACCTTGGCTTATTTTTAGTGTTTGCCTTAATTGTTGCGCCTTTTAAACTCAAACGCGACGCCCGATTAGCACAAGAATAAGCTTAAAATAGCGAACAGCGGTCAGACAAACAAAGAGCTAAATTGCCACGCTGCGCTCGCAATGACTCAATTTTTGGAACTTTCAGCTTTGTGTTAGCCGTTACTGGTAGAAGCCGCTTCAGCCGGCTGGTGGCACGCAGCGGCACGTCTTAAAGCTTTTAAGTGCTGTAAAGGGTGAGAAGGACGAGATAAAACCTAAAAGATAGCTTGAAGCTAGAAGCTAGAAGCCGGAAGTAAAGTAGTGTACCGGTTGAGTGTCGTCCCCCTTACCCCTCACAGGTTTGTTTTGGCCAGTGCTCTTTGCAGTCATTGCGAGGAGCGTAGCGACGCGGCAATCCATCGAGCAGACGGCGATACGCCTTACCCGACCGCTGTACGAACAACCAAAACGGTTTTATTGTTAACGTAAGGCGTAAATGTATAGCTTGTCTTTCAGCTTGGCGCTATATGTTACTCATTTAACAAAACCTAATATATATGTCAGACTGGCTACCAATAGGTAAATAATTATATAGCGCATGGCTCAAAATGCGGGTATCTCAATAGGAGGCTTTCTTGCTAGACCGACTGCAACGTATTTTGGGACTGCAAACCATTCCCGGTGTGTTCTTCACCTCAGCAGGTATTGCCTTACTGTTTGTGGTGCTGGCCATTCCTTTTGATCAAGAAGTGGCTGGCGCATTTAATGTGCTTACCGGCTGGGTAGCGCATCACTTAGGTTGGTTTTATATCTTTTCGGTCAGCTCTCTCTTAGTGTTTTTACTCTGGTTGGCCGTAAGCCGCTATGGCGCTATACGTTTAGGCAGTGACGATGCACGGCCAGACTATTCCACTTTAACTTGGTTCACCATGCTCTTTGCCGCCGGCATTGGCACCATTTTAATGTTTTGGGGGGTCGCAGAGCCGGTTTCTCACTTTGTGAAGCCGCCTTTTAACGACGTGGCTCCCGGCAGTGACCAAGCCGCCAGCGACGCCATGACCATAGCGCTATACCATTTTGGCCTACATACCTGGACCATCTTTGCCATGCCCGGGCTTGCCATTGCTTACTTCTCATACCGCCATCATTTGCCTATGCGCATCAGTAGCCTGTTTTATCCCATTCTGGGCAAGCGCACCTACGGCCCCATTGGGTGGACGGTTGATGTTATTGCGGTGCTCGGCACATTATTTGGGGTGGCCACCTCACTGGGGCTGGGGGCATTACAGCTTAATAGTGGCTTATCTTACTTATTTGGCGTGCCTACAACCGGCTGGGTGCAAGTGGTGTTAATTGCTGTTATCACCTGTATTGCTGCGGTATCGGTGGCCTTTGGCTTAGATAAAGGCGTGCGCCGATTATCACAAATTAATATTGGCCTCGCCATCTTGTTATTACTCACCGTCTTTGTCGTGGGGCCCAGTGTTTTTATTGCCAATGGCATGGTAGAAAGTGTGGGCAGCTATATTAGCGCCTTACCTTGGCTCGCCTTTTGGACCGACACTTTTCAAGCATCAGACTGGCAACGTCAATGGACTTTATTCTATTGGGCATGGACCATTACTTGGGCACCTTATGTGGGGATATTTATTGCCCGAATATCACGCGGGCGCACCATCCGCGAATTTGTGGCGGGTGTCTTATTTGCGCCTACCGTCTTTACCCTTGTCTGGTTTGGTATTTTTGGTTTATCGGCCATTAGTGTCGAAATGGACGGGCAAATTGCTTTAGCTGAACATGTACAGCAAGATCCCTCGGTGGCCATTTTTGCCTTCTTAGAAGCCTTTCCGTTAACCCAGTTGGCGTCTTTGCTGAGTGTGGTCATTATTATCGTATTTTTTACCACTTCATCAGACTCAGCCTCACTGGTTATCGATATGCTGACTCGGCGCGAAGATCAGCCGTCATTAGTTAGACAGCGTATATTTTGGGCCGCAGCCCAAGGCGTTATTGCCGCTACCATGTTACTGGCCGGTGGTTTAGAAGCCCTACAAAACGTAATTACGGCCATGGGATTGCCGTTTTGCTTGCTACTTATGTTTATGGCGGTGTCACTTTATCGTGCCTTAAAAGCAGACTCGTTAGGTTATAGCGTAAATGAGTTGGTAAAAGGACGTGCGTTTGACAAAGTAAATGCCACAGCGGGTACTCAAAAGGAGCCGAAAAATGTTCAATAACATATTAATTGCCGTTCATCCCACTAACGAAGATGAAGCCAAACAAGCATTGCAAGAAGGGGCAAGGCTACTGGCTGATGGGGGTGAACTGCACCTAGTGAGTGTATATAACCCCAGTGGCACCGCGTTTTTTCCTCATGTAAATGAAGAAGCGCCCGATGCCAAAGAAAATGAAGTGCGCGATAACCTCGACTTGCTGATGCGTAAATACCTACCACGTGATGTTAGCGCCACCTTGCATGTGCTAACCGGTGAAACGGCAGAACAGCTCAACGCCTTAGCGGCACAGCTTGCATCTAACTTGATGGTGCTCACATCAAAAGGCGCGTGCAGTCGTTGGTCGTTACGCCGCGCTACCTTAGAATTTGTAACTATTAATGCTCCCTGTGCGGTATTAGTGCTAAAAGTAGATGAAGACGAAGCAGAAACAAAAATTGCTTAAAAAATCGTTGAAAAATATAGATTTTTAATACTAGTTTTTCAAATGTTAGGCTTGTTAGCCCATATTGGGCTACACTATATTCGTTGACTGATATCCAAAGGGAGTAAGTGAGCGTAATGGCTGAAAAAATAAAATTTAAAAAAGTTGTCAAACCTAAAAAAATACTCGGCTTAGCCAGCCAAATAGAGCCCAAAACCATAGCCGAACTAGAAGCAATGCATACCGGTAGTTTAATGAACCGGCGCAAAGCACTGCTTAAATGCCCAGAAACCTCAAGCTTATCTGAGCTAGATAAAACACTACCCCTAGGCGACATCCGCTTTAAAGACACCGCCGTATGGCGCAAAGCCTACCAAGACTTAAAAAGTGTACTTGATACCAGAGAGCACCTTCCTAGCAAAAAAGAGCGCAAAGCTATGCGCCAGCAAAGAGTGCGAACCCGACGTTAATTCGACAAATGCCGTTTAACCGCCATGGAAGGTGGAAGTGTTAAAATTGCAGGAGCATTTTTCGACCCTGCATTTGACAGTTGGCTATGCCAATTCCTCCTGCCTCTTCTTTGTGTTTGGTTGCCGGCTGTTTGTCGTGACTGGCTCACGGCTGATAGCTCCTCTTTTAACCTAAACACACTGTTAAAGTGAAGCTGATCACTCTTTGGTAAGTTAATTTATTTTTATATTGCACCGTCAGGTAATCTAAATATTAACGGTATTTAAACAGCGTTTTAATCAGCATTGTTATAATCAAACCAGCATGAATAAGCTTAAGGGTCGCTCATGATGAAAAATATTACCATTCGTATGCGGGTGTTACTGCTCGCGTTAGTCCCTGTTATTGCGCTGGCGGTTATATTAACGCTATACAATTATCAACAATCACAAAATATTGGCCATGAGGCGGTAGAAAACTTTACATCCGACTTAGAAGCTAACAAGCGCCAAGAACTTAAAAATTACGTAAAGGTCGCTGAAACCGCCATTGCGCACCTTTATAACCGGCCAGACTCTGCCACCAACCCACGCATAAAAGAACAAGCTTGGAAAATATTGCGTCAACTGCGCTTCGATGACTCCGGCAGTGCAGGATACTTTTTTGCTTACGACGAAGAAGGTGTCAACCTCATGCACGGTGTTAACCCTAAGCTTGAGGGTAAAAACCTCTGGGATCTTCAAGATCCCAATGGCAAATATATGATAAGAGAATTATTAGCTGCGGCTAAAGATCGCGATTTTACATCATATAGCTGGGAAAATGAGAAAACCGGCGCGATAGATCCTAAGCTGGGGTACTCAATAATGCTGCCTAAATGGAACATTATGCTAGGTACAGGCTTTTGGATGGTCGGGCTTGAAGAACAAATAGCCCTTATGGACAACAAAGTTGAAAGCTCTATCACCCGCACTGTGTTTGGCTCGGTCACTACCTCGGTTATCGCCCTCTTAATTATTGTCGTTTTGGCCCTAATGGTGGTGCGCAGCATCATTACTCCACTTAATCTGGCAGTAAAAGCCATGCACGACATTGCCAATGGCGATGGTGACTTAACCCGTCGATTAGTGGTGAGTGGCAAAGATGAAATCAGCCAATTAGCCAGCGCATTCAACAGCTTTGCAGATCAAGTACAAAACTTAGTGAAGCGGGTGTTCACCTCTTCACGTACCATGAATGAGGCAAGTATTGAGCTAAGCCAAATTATGGTAGAAGCGGAGCAGGGGGTTGAACGCCAAAAATCAGAAAGCGATCAAGTCGCTACCGCCATGAATGAAATGACGGCAACCGCGCAAGACGTGGCCAGCAATGCCGGTGAAGCATCTCATGCTGCAAATAACGCCAGTACCCAAGTAATGGATGCCCAAGGCTTGCTGCATCAAACTCAAGACGTTATTGCCGGGTTATCTGAGCAGGTAAAAGAAGGCGTAAAAGTGATAGAAGAGCTTGGGACCGACTCTAGCCGCATTGATAGCGTGTTAGAAGTTATTCAAGGTATTGCCGAGCAAACTAACTTATTGGCACTTAACGCCGCAATAGAAGCGGCTCGTGCCGGAGAAGCCGGCCGAGGTTTTGCTGTGGTCGCTGACGAAGTTCGTACCTTAGCCAGCCGTACCCAGCAAAGTATTCAAGAAATTCAGCAAACCATAGAAGTATTACAAGGTGGCGCCAAAAATGCCGTGACTATTATCGGCGTTATTAGTGAACGCAGTGATGCTACGGTGAGTGAAACCACACAAATGAACGACGCCTTACAGCGTGTGACTGATGCAGTAAGCACCATCACCGAAATGAATATTCAAATAGCCAGTGCCGCAGAAGAACAAACCAGTGTCTCTGAGCTGATTAATCAAAACGTACACGAAATTGTTAACATTACAGAAGTAACCAGTGAAGGCACTCAGCGTGCCAGCAGTGCCACTGAAAGGCTAAAAAAACTAGCGGCACAGCTAGAAAGCGAAGTAGAGCGTTATACCGTTTAAGCGCTAACCTTATAAACCCCGAGCCGACCAGCTCGGGGTTTTAATTTGTCAGAAAATATTATAGATAGCCTCGTTACGTTTTTATGTTGTTGAAAGCTGAACAAGTGAAGTACAAAATGTCACCGAAACTCGGCCAAATGCCATTAACGTAAACTTGAATTGTATGGATTCAGAGGGCATTACTGCATCAACAATAGAGCTAAGAAGCTACAATAATCAATGCTGGACATAAAGCCTGGCCATTAGTGCGTTGTGAGTGATTAATTTAATAAAATTACAAAGCATAGATACTAAGGTAATATATATGAATGAAATATCAAAAAACTATAATAAATAAAAATTATAAGTGTGAGTTATGAATTTTGAAAATATAATTGAGCGCATCATCACGCTTAATCATGCTTGGAAAGTAGCCAGAGATGATTTTGGTGCTAAAAATGCTATTACTCAGGCCTTAAGGCTGCAAAAGTCATCTTGGCAAGCCACTTTGCTGCGTGACTTTCCGCAGCAAGCTTTTTTACGCCGAGACGTAGAGAATAGCACTGATGAAGAAGTGCTGTTTAGTGTGCGTTTAGTCAATCCAGCCACTATTAACGGCGTAGTGCGTCGAGATGCGGAGCACCTACCTGAGCGAATCGCTCAGCAGTTGTTTCATCCACAAGAGTTAGTAAATTTATTAAAGCTGGAATCGTTATAAATGGAATCTGATTGGTTTACTTGGCCTATAATCGCCATCATATTATTAGTGCTGTTTTTTGCTCTTTTTTTTATAGTAAAGGCGATGTCAAAAGCCAGTGTTACTGTGCGTGAGATAGAGAGCCTAAGCACCAAACTACTGAATAAAGATGAAGTCAGCTGTAATGAGCTAACTGAATACGGCCAAAGCTGGGCGAGAGCTAACTTAAGTACCGTGCTGCAAGATGATAAGTTAATCATCGAAAAACAAGGTGGACTTTATCTAACTCGCGCGCCTTTGTATCAAATATTGATTCCTGAGTTTAAATCACCTGGTAGAAGTGCCCCAGCGTTATTGACCAGCCTTGGTGTTACGGGAACCTTCTTAGGGATCACCTTAGGCTTAGCGGGCTTTAATATACAAGACGTAGGGCAGGATTCATCCTCTCTTATTACCTCTGCGGTAGTGCTACTTGATGGTATGAAAACGGCTTTCTACACCTCTCTGGCGGGCTTGGGTTCTTCTGTCATTTTTATGATTTCTATGCAGTATGCCAATAGAAGCCAAAACCATAAAATAGATAAGGTTAATTACCAGTTAAGCCAAGTATTAAAAGAAGAGTCTGCGACAAATTATCTTAAGCAGTTAGTTGAGCTTAACCACAAACAAGACAATAGCGATGCCCAACAACAAACCGCAGCGTCTATGTTGGCGCTGAGCCAGAACTTGAGTGGGTTTATGGAGCAGCTACAAGGTGTTACCCAAAGCCTCAGCGGTGACGGTATGGCGGAGCGCATTTCAAGCTCCGTCGGCCAAGCCATGAAAGAGTCAGTGGTACCCGTGCTGTCTGAGTTCAAAAATGAGCTAACAATATTTCGTGAGATAAAAGAAGACAATCAACAGCAACTACTGAATAACCTTATTGGCACTATAAAAGAAGAATTAATTGTGCCGGTGACAGAGGAGCTAAGTAAGACTACCGAGGCTGTTACCGCTAATACGCAAGTCTCAGGAAAGCTTAATGAAAACGTCGCTCAGGTCCTAAGTGAAGTTGCTCGTACCGTCGAAACTATAGATAGTTTTAACCAAAGCACCATGCAGCAGTTACAGGATTTTGCTCAGCAACTCAGTACTGTGCTCACCGGCTTTAAAGATGACACCCAAAGCACCATGAATGCCATTACCGAAAAAGTTGAAGATGTACTGAATATTAGTATTCAAGGCATGGAAGCCCAGCGTACAGCGTTTGATGGCAGTGCCGAGCGCGCAACTTTGGCGTTTGAAGGCATGGGCGATAAGTTAGAAGAGGCGCTAAATCTGCGTGCGCAAAGTGAAAGTGCTTTGTTTGGTGAGATGGAGGCACGCATTCAAACACTACTGCACAGCACCAGTGCCAGCTTTGATCGTCAAACAGATATATTAGAAAAAACTGGCCAAGAAGCTGGTCAGTTAATGCAAAGCGCCCGAGAAGAGCTCGAGCGTGGCTTAGGTGATATTGATACCAAGGTGCTGAGTATGTCGAAAACGGTACAAAGTGAGCTGGAAAGCTTCCGCACTCAGTACCAAGAAAACATGACTAACTTCTTTAACGATCAAAATAATTTGCTAGAAGATACCCTAGGTAAACAGCGTAATAACCTAGTTGAAGTGGTCGATAAATTTAAACAGGTATTTGAAGAGGAATACCAAACTCGTCATACCTTGCTACAAGAGTTGACGGCTCAACACGAGCAATTACAAAAATCCGCACGCACTATTGAGCAATTAGCTAAAGCTATTGGCTTGACCGAAACGGCGACTATGTCTCAGTTACAAGACGTTGCCAATACCATAGGGCGTCATGTGGGTGATCTGAAAAAAGAATATATTCAGGCCAGTTCAGCCTTTAAGGAAGTAACAGAAGGCTTGCCCAAGGCGATGGAAGAGTATTTTACGCACGCGAATCAAAGTACTGAGTTGTTCTTCCAAAACTTCGACGAGGCGTCTAGTAAAATCCACAATAGGCTGGCGCAGGCGGCTGACTTCTTGGTTGATGCTAGATTGCAGGATATGTCTTATGACAAGGCTGTAACGCAATGATGATACACACCGGCCCCAAAGCTGGTAGCCAAGACGTTGATGATAGCGGAGTTTGGTTATCCATCGGTGATTTGATGTCTGCCTTATTGATGATATTTGCACTGTTGTTGATCAGTGCCTTAGTGCAAATTTCTGAGGTAACGGAAAAAAGTCAAAATAACCGAGTGGTGATCATCAAGACTATTAACGACGCCTTGGCTGCGGCAAATATTGGTGTAGAAGCAGACCCGGTCACAGGTGATATATCGATTTTAGACTCGGTATTATTTGAGAAGAACGAATACCGGCTAAAACGCGCAGGCAGAGAGTTTCTGGATACTTTTGTACCCATTTACAGTAGTGCGGTATTTCAATCACCTGAAACTGAGAGCGAGGTCGTGAGGGTGGCAGTAGAAGGGCATTCCAGTATTGAGGGCGAGTTTAACCATAACATGCGTTTGAGTGTGTTGCGGGCAAATAGTGTTTCGCAATACATGAACAGCTTAGAGTTTGATAACAAGAAAGCCTTCTTTAATAAACTATTGGTCTCGGGTCGTGGCCCTCTAGATTCAACACAAGAGCAAGTGAATGAATCGGATCGTAAGGTGATGTTCCGTTTTCAGTTTAAAGGTCAAGAATTTCAAAAAGTATTAGGTCAAAGAGAGCTGCTAGATGTCGACGAATAGCGGAATTATCTTTAATACACCTTTAGTCCCTAAAGCGCATAGTCTAACCGTTATGGAGAGCTTACCGCATATTAACACCGCTCTAGCAGGGCGTGCGTTGCCTTCATACCCGCCACTAAGGCTAAGTCAGATATTAAAACTGATCAAAAATGGTACTGCCCAAGCTGTCACTGTAATTGAATGGTTGGGGGTATTTGGTGATAGGTTAGAGATTGATGATGCTGAAGCTTGTGAGGAAGCTTGCATATTGCTCTGGCAGGCGATTAGTGAAGATGAACGAGTCAGTCGCATAGCGCTGCATCAGGCGGCTTTATACCTTGAGGGCGCACAGGAAAAATTTCCAGCGCAAATGATTGATACGCTTGAGATAGTGGCTCCGTTAATGAAGGAGGCCAGTAGCCAGCGTGTAAGCTGGTTAATGGCACTGGGAGAGGTGGATTTTAAGGCTTGCGTGGAAATGTCGGTGCAGGCTAATTGCACGCCTTTTGAATATCATCAGTTTCTAGGTATGCCGACACCAGCAACCTTTAGAAGTGGCTTTGTAGAACAGATACTGCCTTGCGCTACCCTGCATCCAGAGAGTGAAAAAGTAGCTTGGTTAATGCGCTGTACGTTACAAATGACCCGCCAAGAAATCATTTTATTTTGTGATACCTTGCTTACTGAGTATGAACAATTCACTTCTGATTTTTATACTTGGTTAAGTGAACACTGTTTGCCTAATGCCCAAGATACTTTGTGGTTTGAGCTGGCATCTACTTCTAAGAACTTACTAAAAAAACTTTTTAAACTTAGCAGCTATTATTCATTAAATTCATTAGTGGATAAAATGTGTGAGCCTTATGCAGTTAATTTACTGACGCTAAGTGATCGAGATATTCG
Organism: Oceanisphaera sp.; assembly: GCF_052084945.1. Classification (NCBI taxonomy): domain Bacteria; kingdom Pseudomonadati; phylum Pseudomonadota; class Gammaproteobacteria; order Aeromonadales; family Aeromonadaceae; genus Oceanisphaera; species Oceanisphaera sp. The sequence continues at coordinate 2,235 of NZ_JBQDEX010000055.1, read as the reverse complement.
GCAGCTAAAGAGTAGAGCAAGGTTTTGGTCTAACTATAGTGAACATTTCAGTCAGACTCGACTATTAATTCCAGAGCAGACCTACCTCTGTTTGGGTTTAGACAGAAAGTTAGAAGGAGTTGAATTAATAAAGCTGCCTGATCATCCTGATGAAAATGCTGAAGTTTGTGTGTTTGAAATAAACGATAAAATAATTGTTGAAGTGTTACGTGGTGATGCGAGCGAAATAAGAGTTTTTGAATCAACTAGCAGAAATAAAAAAAGACTGCTGCAAGACGGTCATTTGACCCTGAAAACGATTAGAGAGATGGCATGTACAAGCATTCACGATCATGTGAGGTTGTGGCAATATTTTTGTGAGCTAATGCTTCGAGCGCAGCACGGTGTTAAGCCCAATTTAAGCTTGAAGTACTTTAATGGTCTCCCTAAGTCTGCTGCTACTTACTCTCATAAGATAGGCCTGCCTAAGCCACCTCGGGAACAAGTCGAAGAACGCATGTCTCAGCTAGAAGCATGGGACACTGCTTTTTGGTCACGAGAAGCTAAGATAAAAGGTTTAGAATATGCAGGGCTAAAAGTCGGTGGTTGGCATGAGTTACAGTTGGCGAAAATATTTAAAGTGATGAAAGACCAAGAGCAATACCTGCGCAATCTTAATTTAGCAGCAGATGGAGAAAATCCAGAGGCTATGTACCTTTTAGGAACCACGCTTATCAACTCTCAGTCTAACTCAGCCGAGGTGAAGCGGCGCGGTGAGTATCTGCTGATGCGATCAGCAGAGTTGAGATACAAACCTGCAGTTGAAGTTTCTAAAAAATTTGGCTTACATAGCAAGGACAGCGGAAAACTGAATAGTGTTGATCTTAAGCGGCTGCAAAAAAAAACATCTAAAAGCTTTTTTTCTGAGGGTCAGGTAACACGACTTGATAAGATTATTGATAAAGACCCTATAAATATTCACCCTTCTACTACTCAAGAGTTGTCTGATGGGCTAAAACGCAGGATTTATGATGGCTCTGATAGGCCTTATCTTTCCTTACTTTTTAAAGACTTAGAAGAGCTGAGTAAAAAGTTAGGGCATGATGAAAAAGTGAAAGAACAGCTTCTTATTGAACTTAAGAATCGTATGCAAGATCCAAGAGTAAAACAGTTAATAGATACGTTGAATGCCTAGTTTTAAGAAAAATAGCACTTAGCTTAGAGCTCGAGCATATATCGTAAGCAAAGTATTTAATGTGCCTGCTGTCAAAGATAACGAACAATAGGCACAATGATTAGATAATAATATTTTACTCTTCATTATCATAAATATTGGTGGGCTCTATGGCTGTAATGTTAGCTAACATTTCTTTAAATAGCTGGTTAAATAATTATCTTATTAGGCGGCAGCTAACACAAGCAGATGGTCGTCCGCTTTATGCTTATCACACCAGTAATATGGAATATGAAGAGCTGAAAAATATTTTACAGCTGCATTTTAGAACTGATGTATTGGATGTGAACAAAGCATTGGGTGCGGCATTTTCATTATTCTGTGCTGAGTGGTATCGACGTGAATATGAGCAAAGCTATGGTTGGACTTGGGAGCCCATCTGGGAGCTGCTGGGTATTGTTTTTACTGCAAATGAGTTGGAAGGAGCTATCACTAAGGGATTAGTCAACTACTGGAATCGTTCGGTACATATTTATTCTGAAACAGAACGTCGTAATTTTTTAGGCTCTTTATTCAGTGAGGGTGGATTACCTTTCAAGATGTTGCATCTTGAGGGTAGTCGCTTTCAGCAACTGTTCTCAAAGATCCTTGAGCAATACCATCAGGCTGAACTACTAGGTAAGTCTATTACAGAGTTAACGAGTGTCTTGATAGAGAAAGCAGGGTTGCCGCAAGTGTTTTCTCAACCTACTTCGGTACAGCTGATTGCTAGCATGGTAAAGCGACTCGTCAGTTTTGTGCAGCTGTATGGGCTAGAAAGTAAAGCTGATCCAGCTCGTGAGTTAGACAGGCTTAATCCACTATGGCGAGACGATTTTCCGATCCCCCTTGATGATGAAACGGGGGCGGCGTTTCTGCGAGGACTGTTGAATAGCGCAACCCAAGAGACGAAGCGAGTTACACGAAGAGCCGCAAGACTAACCTGTACTCATTATCTTCAACCGCACAATGCCACTATTTATACTGAAATTACTTTACCCGAAAGTATTACTTTTGAATTAGATAAAGCGACCAGTGTGAGT
>NZ_JBQDEX010000054.1:10847-16848 GCF_052084945.1 Oceanisphaera sp. | reverse complement strand
TGCTTGATCAAACCTTGACCAAATTGAACGGAAACTGATCATGCGTCAGCCCTGGCATCCGATCAGCTAACCTAAAGCGTACTTTATTCCAACTAATGGATGCTTCTAATAAGCGATCTATAGTTTACCTGTGATTTATCATGCCTTAATGTGACTATATTTAACTTTACGCACTGCTTTATGAGTGTGCTCTTATTTTTATTGCCTCTTATTATTTAAAAAAATTGCCAGCCCTATGTTTCACTCTATTTTTAACCTTAGTTTAAAAGAGATCTGCCTGTCCTTGCTGTTTATACGTATTTATGTAGGTTACTTTGTTGTTTAATCGAGTATTTCTTTATTAAAGGCGGTGCTGCTTGCGCCCAGAGCGACTAAGTATTGCATACTGGCTTCGGTAGAGGCGGTTAGTTCTGTGGTCGCTTTTGCGGTGACTTTAAGCATGCCTTGATCATTGCGAGTAACGTAGCCTAGTTCTTCCAGTTTATTCACTTTGCGTCGTACTGTTTCACGCGCAATGCCACTACACTCGGCAACCGATTGAATGTTAATAGGCTGATTAGTACGGTTTTTATCATTATTTGTTAGAAATTCATCATACGTCATCGCTTTGGCATGGCGTGCCGGTAAGGCGCGTGAGCCAATAATGGCTAAAATTAGCATTAAGTCGAGATCACCAAAAAACTGCTTACGCAATATGATCAGTAATTCGCATAGTTCTTCTACATGAGTAGGAAATATATGTCCAAAATGGGTGGTAATTTTCTCATAACTAAATGGCATAGTAAGTACTCAAATAATAACATGTTATCATTGTAGCGTTAGGTTACCCATTTTGGGCATAAGGTGCGTTGTCTGCAAGCTATGTTTCACCGACACTAGGGGCATATCCATTATTTTGGAATAATAGGGTTGATGCACTGTTGGCTGCAATCACTTTTCTTTAAGCGGGAGTATGAGGTTGAATAAATATATTGGCTTGCTGGTGGTAAGTTTGCTGCTGGGTGTATTAAGTGGTTGCGGCGAAGATAACGTCGCAGAAGAGCCTGCTGAAGTGTCACGGCCGGTGACTATGCTCACTATAGGTGCAGGGGAGGCAAGTCTAAATTTACGCTTTCCGGGGCGTGTGCGAGCGGTAGAACGCGCTGAGCTGGCATTTAATGTGCCGGGACGTTTAACTGAATTGCCGGTACAAGAAGGGCAAAAGGTTGCCCAAGGGGATTTAGTTGCCACACTCGATAGCGAAAACTATCAAATAGTATTGGCTTCGGCTCAAGCTGAATATAACAAAGCTCGTACTGATTATAATCGGGTCCTAAAAATATGGAAGCAGAGCCAGGCAGTGGCAAAAGCGGAAGTTGATCAGCAGCGCACAGCAATGGAAGTGGCGCGTGCTCGTTACTTATCTGCTAAAAAAGATGTGGATGATACCCGTTTAACTGCCCCTTTTGCTGGCGTCATCACTAAGCGTCGAGTAGAGAACTTTAGTAATGTTCAAGCCAAAGAGCCGATTGTAAGTTTGCAGGATCTCAGCCATTTAGAAATTGTAATTAACGTACCAGAGCGCATTGTGCGTAATCAGCCTAAGCAAGTGGTGGGGTATGCCCTTTTCTCCGGGCAAGAAGAGCATCGCCTGCCCGTAAGTCTTAAATCATTCTCTTCAGAAAGTGACAGTCAAACGCAAACTTATGAAGTGGTACTTTCACTAGAACCTGGCTATGACATCACAATATTACCGGGTATGTCTGTTGATATATATCCGACCAATACCTTGGCCGTAGACACAAACCGCTTAATCCGAGTGCCCTTACAAGCTGTTTATGCCAATGGAGATGGAGTTACTGGAGTGTGGATTGTTAACTCAGATAATGATCGAGTGACGCTGCGAGCTTTGGAGCTAGGTGAGGTAGTGGGGAGCGATGTCGTTGTAAAGAGTGGCTTAAAGAGTGGTGAGAAAATTGTTACTGCCGGCGTAAGTCAGCTGCGAGAAGACATGTTAGTTAGGCCTTTATAAATAGGCATGCACCGATTTTATACACAAGGTAATCACTTAATAATAAGGCGTATAACGTGAATATTGCTGAACAGACATTAGCAAAACGCACTATTGCTTGGATGGCGTGTGTGCTGTTGCTGGTCGGGGGATACATTAGTTATCAGAAATTGGGGCGTTTTGAGGACCCCGAGTTTGTGATCCGTCAAGCGGCTATTACTACTCCCTACCCAGGGGCCTTGCCGGCTCAGGTGGCAGAAGAAGTTACAGAGGTAATAGAAGAAGCCGTGCAGCAGCTGCAAGAGCTTAAAGAAGTTACCTCGGTATCACGTATGGGGAGCTCGCTGGTCAAAGTCGAAATTGAGATGAAGTTTGCTCATAGTCGAGCTGAACTTGAACAAGTATGGGATAAGCTCAGGCGTAAAATTAACGATGCGCAAAATAATTTGCCGCCAGGTGCGGGACCTTCTCATGTAAATGATGATTTTGGTGATGTGTATGCACTGTTTTTTGCCGTCACCGGTGAAGGTTATAGCCTGCAACAGATCAAAGATTATCTTGATGATCTGGAGCGTGAGCTATTGCAGGTTCCCGGTGTGGCGCGAATTGCCACCTTGGGCGCGCCCCAAGAGGCAATATTTTTAGAAGTCGCTTCAGCTAAAGCGGCTCAATTAGGTATTTCACAAAGTCAGATTTATGAGTCACTACGCCAGCAAAACGTGATCAGTGACTCAGGTAATTTGCAAGTTGGCCCACAGCGAGTACATTTTAGTCCGAAGGGGCAAGTAGACTCGGTTGCCGCCCTTGGCAATATTGCCTTGGCATCCACGGGGGGTGATCAGGTGATCTTCTTAAAAGATGTCGCCACCATTACACGCTCTACTGTAGAGCCACCTCGTGCTTTGATGAACTATGATGGCAACCCCGCCATTGGCTTAGGGATTTCTCAAGTCGCTGGCGGAAACGTGGTTGATATGGGCGATGCGGTTCGAGCTCGTCTTGCCGAGTTAGACGGGCAACGCCCACTGGGGATGGATCTTAATATTGTTTCTTATCAGTCCGATTCAGTGCGTGACGCAGTCAATGGTTTTGTGGCTAATCTTGCGGCGGCTGTGGCAATCGTGGTGCTGGTACTCATTGTCTTTATGGGGTGGCGCAGTGGCGTTATTGTCGGTGCCGTATTGTTACTCACAGTAGCCGGTACTTTAATTGCCATGTACATGGATAATATCGCCATGCAACGGGTCTCGCTGGGGGCACTGATTATCGCCCTTGGTATGTTGGTGGATAATGCCATCGTAGTCACCGATGGTATTTTGGTACGTATGCAAAAAGGCGAGCGGGCAGAAAGTGCCGCCGCAGCCGTAGTGAAAGGCACTCAATGGCCACTGTTAGGCGGTACTTTGGTTGGTATTTTGGCCTTTAGTGCTATTGGTTTATCGCCAACTGATATGGGCGAGTATGCGGGGTCACTGTTTTGGGTGATCATGTATTCAATGCTGCTTAGCTGGTTATTTGCCGTGACGTTAACGCCTTTGCTATGTGTCTCTCTGTTGAAAGTAACAGTGCGTGCGGGGAATGAAGATGAACAGCCTACAGGCATTTTAGCGCGTTATCGTGCTCTGCTTAATACTGCTCTGCGCCGCCGGATAATTACGGGGGGGATTTTGCTGGCACTATTAGCGGGGGCTATTTTTGGCTTTGGTTGGGTACAGCCAGGTTTTATGCCCGAATCTGCTCGGCCACAATTTGTTGTGGATATGTACTTGCCCCAAGGCTCAGATATTAAAGAAACTGCCAAAGAGTTAGCGGGCATGGCCGATTATGTAGAAGAGCAAGACGGTGTTACCCATGTTACTAGTTTTGTAGGTCAGGGCGGTTTACGCTTTATGCTAACGTATAGCCCTGAAGACCCCAACAGTAGCTATGGCCAATTATTGGTAGATGTAGATGATCCCACTATTATTGCGCAGTTAGTGGAAGATCTACAAGCAGAGCTGTCGGAGCGTCACCCGTTAGCTGCAGTTAAAGCTTGGAAGTTTATGCTGGGCCGTGGTGGCGGTAAAAAAATAGAAGCCGCTTTTATGGGGCCCGACCCTGCTGTACTGCGTAAACTTGCCGAAGAAGCTAAAGCTATTATGGCTGACGATGGTGAAGCCATCGCTATCCAAGATGATTGGCGAGAAAAAACGCCTGTGCTACGCCCTGTGGTTGATGAAGTAGCCGCGCGCCGTGCTGGGGTAGATATCACTCAGATAAGCCAAGCCATTAATCGCGCCTTTACTGGGGAGCGAGTGGGTGTCTATCGAGAAAGCGATAAGTTGATCCCTATAATTGCTCGTGCACCTAAAGCCGAACGTGCCTTAGCACAAGACATAGATAGCGTGCAGGTGTATAGCCCAACGGCCAAGCAGTATCTGCCGGTGAGTCAGTTAATTACCGGTGTTGATGTGGAATGGGTAGACGCTATTTTAAGACGTATCGACCGTTTTCCTACTATAATGGCACAAACAGATCCCTTACCCGGTGAGCAAGCGAATCCTTTGTTAGACCGTTTAATGCCTAAAATTGAAGCCATAGATCTTCCCCCTGGCTATCGACTGGAGTGGCACGGTGAATATAAGGCGTCTAATGAGTCAAACGAAGGTTTAGCTATTTCTGCACCCTATGGCTTTACCGCCATGATCTTGGCTGTGGTGGTGATGTTTAATGGTTTGCGCCAACCCTTGGTGATTTGGCTCACAGCCCCCTTGGCTATTGTTGGGGTCACAGTGGGCTTAGTGATCTTTCAAGTGCCGTTTGAGTTTATGGCGATTTTGGGCTGCTTAAGCTTAGTGGGGATGTTGGTGAAAAATTCCATTGTGCTGGTGGATCAGGCCGATGCGGAAATCCGCGACGGTAAGCAAGGCTTTACCGCAGTATTAGATGCGGCGGTCAGCCGAGCGCGACCAGTGTTCCTTGGCGCCTTTACCACTATCTTAGGGGTTGCTCCATTGCTGTTTGACCCCTTCTTTAAGAGTATGGCGGTGGTGATTATGTTTGGTTTAGCCTTTGCCACTATCCTTACCTTAGTGGTGGTGCCGCTGCTATATGTAACGATATTTCGCTTGCCGCCCGAGGATCCACAAACTAGCAGCGAATAGCTCATTGAACGTTTAACCACCCATTGACCTATACCAAGCGCCCTACATAGGGGCGCTTTTTGTTGCAGCTGCCTAATTGCTAATAGCCGTTTAACCAAGCAAAATAAACCAGTTTCAATACTCTTTTTTATATAGGGCAAACATGCTGCTGATAATCGATAACTATGACTCTTTTACCTATAACCTAGTGCAGTATTTTGGTGAGTTGGGGCAAGCAGTTATGGTCAAGCGCAATGATGATATTAGCGTGGCCGAAATAGCCGCGTTGCGCCCTCAGGGCTTAGTTATTTCGCCCGGGCCCTGTACCCCCAATGAAGCAGGGATTTCGTTAGCGGCCATTAGAGAGTTTGCCGATAAACTGCCCATTTTAGGCGTTTGCTTAGGGCACCAAGCCATCGCCCAAGCCTTTGGTGGTAAAGTGGTGCGTGCCCAGCAAGTGATGCACGGTAAAACCTCGGCTATTCGTCATCTTGGTGTGGGGCTATTTACAGCGCTGCCAGATCCGTTAACGGTCACCCGTTACCACTCTCTTATTGTGGAGAGTGCCAGTCTGCCGCCTTGTTTTACTATCACAGCGTGGAGTGAAGGCCAAGGGACAGAGCAAGGCGACATTATGGCAATGCAACATAATGAATGGCCTTTACATAGCGTGCAATTTCACCCTGAAAGTATTTTAACTGAGGGCGGACATCAGCTGCTTAAGAATTTCCTTCAACTGCTTTAAACAAGCGTTATCGATCTGAAACACACCCAACGATGCCGCCTGTGCCAACACAGCCACACTTAAGCTGACTGTAAAGATTAAAGATGTGACTGTCCCGTCTCTTTATTGTGTTCATAAAAAGGTATGACTGTCCTGTCTTTTTAT
>NZ_JBQDEX010000054.1:0-10747 GCF_052084945.1 Oceanisphaera sp. | reverse complement strand
CTGTCCCGTCTCTTTATTGTGTTCATAAAAAGGTATGACTGTCCTGTCTTTTTATTTCAGAGAAGAGAGATCTGACTGTCCTAGCTTTTGATATTATTTTATAGATTATATTTATGCATAAATGAGTGTAAGTAGTGCAGTTTCTTTGTTTTTAATGATAAGTTATGCATTATTATTAAGTTTTTATGTGATGCGGGTGTTTGGTGAGGGCTGTTTTCTGTCTTTTATCGAGACAGAACGTCAGTTGTTGGTAATATTACCCCTAGTATTTACATATTTGTAACGTTTTTCGCAGAGTAAGCTGCACTAGCTAAAGGAGTAAGCATGTCTAATATGGCTGTCACCCGCGAGTCATTCGATAAAGTAATGGTTCCCAATTATGCCCCTGCAGAGGTTATTCCGGTGCGCGGCCAAGGTGCGCGTGTTTGGGATCAGCAAGATCGAGAGTATATTGACTTTGCTGGTGGTATTGCAGTGAGCTGTTTGGGGCATTGCCATCCGGCCTTGGTGGGGGCGTTAAAAGAGCAGGGCGAGAAGTTATGGCATGTGAGTAATGTGATGACCAATGAGCCTGCTTTGCGTCTGGCTAATAAAATGGTCGCGGCCACTTTTGCGGAAAAAGTGTACTTTTGTAACTCGGGAGCCGAGGCCAATGAAGCGGCATTTAAATTGGCTCGTCGTTATGCGCTTGAACATTTTGGAGAGCAAAAGTCACAAATTATAGCCTTTAACCAAGGGTTTCATGGCCGTACCTTTTTTACCGTTACCGTAGGAGGACAAGCCGCTTATTCTGATGGCTTTGGTCCTAAACCTGCTGATGTGGATCATGTTGACTACAATGATATTGCCGCACTTAAGGCTATTATGTCTGATAACACCTGTGCTGTGGTCATGGAGCCTTTGCAAGGTGAAGGGGGCGTGATAAGCCCAGATCCTGCTTTTGTTAAGGCGGTGCGTGAGCTGTGCGATCAACATAATGCATTATTAATCTTTGATGAAGTACAAACGGGTGTTGGGCGTACTGGTGACTTATTTGCGTATATGGGGCTAGGTATTACACCCGATATTCTCACCAGTGCTAAGTCTCTGGGGGGCGGCTTTCCGATTGGCGCCATGCTAACCAGCACAGCCATTGCTGATTCATTTAAACCGGGCACGCATGGTTCTACTTACGGGGGGAACCCACTCGCTTGTGCTGTGGCAGAAGCCGCCTTTGATGCGGTCAATACTGATGAGTTATTAGGTGGAGTGAAAGAGCGTGAGTCTTGGTATCGTGAGGGCATAGCGGCGATTAATGCTAAGTATTCATGCTTTCAAGAAGTGCGAGGCAAAGGCTTGCTGCTAGGTTGTGTACTTAATGAAAAGTATCAAGGCCAAGCCAAGGCTTTTTTAGAGGCCGCTATGAATGAACAACTCATGGTATTAGTGGCTGGCGCCAATGTGGTGCGTTTTGCGCCTTCGTTAGTGATCAGTAAAGAAGACGTTAGCGAAGGGCTAGCTCGGTTTGAGCGGGCGGTGGCTAAGGTCGTTAACGGCTAACTGTTTTATTAAGCTAAATAACACCATAAAGCGAGGCGATGTGCCTCGCTCTAGCCTCGACTTGAGTGATAAGGAGGGCAGTATGTTGGTTATTCGCCCCATCGAACAGCGGGATTTTCCTACCCTTAAACAGTTTGCTATTGAGTCTGGCCATGGCTTTACCTCACTGCCAGTGAATGACGAACTACTGCAAAACAAGCTCAACCTCTCTATTGATTCTTTTGCCCATCGCACAAAGGGAGAGTCTTTATATTTCTTTGTTGCCCAAGACAGTGATACAGGTGAGGTGGTTGGTACCTGTGCCATTGATGGGGCTGTGGGATTATCATCTCCTTTTTACAACTACTTACTAGGTAAGCAAGTGCACAGTTCAACTCGGCTGGGCATTTATAATGTGGTAGAAACCCTTACCTTAACCAATGATTACACTGGGGTGAGTGAGCTGTGTAGCCTTTTTTTACGAGAGTCGGCTCGCCGAGGTGTCAATGGACGCTTACTGTCTAAATGCCGCTTTTTATTTCTAGCGGAGTTTAGTGAGTTATTTAATCACCGAATATTGGCAGAAATGCGTGGCGTGTCGGATGAAAAAGGCAACAGTCCTTTTTGGTGCTGGTTACAAGAGCACTTTTTTTCTATGGATTTCTCTACGGTTGATTACCTCTCTGGTATTGGTCGCAAAGGGTTTATTGCTGATCTTATGCCTAAATTTCCAATTTATGTCAGCTTATTATCTAAAGAGGCTAAATCAGTTATTGGCGTCACCCATGATAATACCCGCCCAGCATTGCGGATGTTGGAGGAAGAGGGCTTTAGGTGGCGTGGCTATGTGGATATTTTTGATGCCGGCCCCAGCGTGGAGTGTGAACTATCACAGATCCACAGTGTACGAACCAGTAGGCGACTTAAGGTATGTATTCTTGAACAGCATGACTCTTTACCGTTAACAGATACGTCTACTTATTTACTCAGCAATATTAAATTTGAGCATTTTAGAGCGTTAATGGCTGAGGTCGTGATCAATGAAGATAGCAAGCAGGTGGTGCTGAATAAAAACATTGCGACTTTGCTTAAAGTAAAGAATGGCGATACCGTTCGATTGGTTAAGTTAACTCATTCAGAGTCGCATCAAGCTTAAAGGCTGACCATTTAGGTCTAACAGAGGGGGTAACATGGCGGATACGTTGCACAGTAAGGAGCTCAGTATGACAAAAGCCGTTCACTATATTAATGGGCAGTGGCAAACCGGCGAGGATCCCTCATTTACCTCGCTAGATCCGGCTACCAATCAGGTGCTTTGGGCGGGAGAGGCCGCCAGTGCTCAGCAGGTAAATGCTGCCATATTAGCCGCACGAGAGGCGAGCGTTGCGTGGGCTAATCGTGATCTAGAAGAGCGTCTTATTATTGTTAAGCATTATGCCAGTCTGTTAGTTGAGCACAAAGCCAGTCTTGCACAGCTCATAGCCCAAGAAACCGGTAAACCTTATTGGGAAAGCATGACCGAAGCTGCCGCCATGGCCGGAAAAATTGCCCTATCAGAAAAAGCCTATTTTGAGCGCACCGGTATCACAGAAAACCCCATTGCCGAGGGGCGCGCTGTTATTCGCCATAAACCCCATGGTGTGGTGGCGGTGTTTGGGCCTTATAATTTTCCTGGGCATTTACCCAATGGTCATATAGTGCCCGCGCTGATTGCCGGTAATACGGTGGTGTTTAAGCCCTCTGAGTTAACGCCCAAAGTCGCGCAAAAAATGGTGGAGTTGTGGGAGCAGGCCGGCTTACCGGCTGGAGTATTAAACTTGGTGCAAGGCGAGGTAACCACCGGGCAAGCACTGGCCAGCCACCCCAATATAGATGGTTTGTTTTTTACCGGTTCATCGAGTACCGGCCATTTACTGCATACTCAGTTAGCCGGCCAGCCTAGTAAAATCTTAGCGCTAGAGATGGGGGGAAATAATCCCTTGGTGGTCAGTGAGGTGGAAGATATAGATGCGGCTGTGTACGCCATAGTGCAGTCTGCCTTTATTACTTCAGGTCAGCGCTGCACCTGTGCCCGGCGGTTATTATTGCCGACTGGGGAGCGGGGAGATCGCATTTTATCTCGGCTAATAGCCGTTACTCAAGCCATTACCGTTGGCCGTTATGATGCCGAGCCACAGCCCTTTATGGGGGCACTTATTTCTGAGCAGGCGGCTAAAAATATGATAGCGGCTCAAGCGAATTTATTGGCGCTGGGGGGGCAATCTTTGCTGATGCTAACGTCACTACAAAGTGGCACAGCTTTAGTCTCGCCAGGCATTATTGATGTTACTCATATTACTGAGTTACCTGATGAAGAATATTTTGGCCCGCTGTTACAGGTGATTCGCTATCAGGATTTAGCTAAAGCGGTGGAGATAGCCAATCAGACTCGCTATGGTTTATCAGCCGGATTACTGTCAGATTATCAGCAAGATTGGGAGTATTTTTATCGTCATATACGTGCCGGTATTGTTAATTGGAATAAGCCCATTACCGGTGCCTCGGGCGCGGCTCCCTTTGGGGGCGTGGGTGATAGCGGTAACCACAGAGCCAGTGCCTATTATGCCGCCGACTACTGTGCTTACCCGGTGGCATCAGTAGAAGATGATAAGGTGAGTATGCCAGAGCAACTGGTGCCCGGGGTGTTTTTTTAGACTCTAACGCTATCTGTATGTCTTTATAATAGGAGCCCAAGAGGGCTCCTATTTAATGTTAAAAGCTCAGTTGTAGATCTGCCCACCATTGACGACCGGGTTCGTTGATGCGGCGAATTTGTGGGTTGATGCCCGCTAAGTTGGCATCTTGTTTGTTGATAAATTCGCTATATTCCTTGTCAAATAAGTTGTCGACTCCAGCTGCTAGCTTAAGTGCTGGGGTAATTTGCCAACCGCCATTAACGGAAAAGACGCTAAAGCCAGAAGAGGCGGCTAAGTCCTGACCAATAATATTACCTTGGCCTTCGGCAAAGCGAGATTGTGCTGCCACATTGCGCATTAATAAGGCGACTTCAATATCGTTACTATCATATCCAAGGCTGGTGTTGAGCTCTAACGGAGGCGTTTGACCCAGTGCAATGCCTTCACTGTGGTTTTGTCCGTAGGTATAAGCCAAGTTACTGCTGAGTGACCAGTTAGGCATAAACTGCCAGCTGAATTCGGCCTCACCGCCAAAACGGCGCGCATCAATATTGCGGGCAGGTGTCGAGGCTAAGTTATCCACCAAAATAAAGTCGTTTACATAGCCGGCAAATAAAGACACTGAGCCGCTGAGGGTGTTGTTGCGATAAAGCACTCCAGTATCTATTTGGTGGTTGGTTTCACTGCTCAGAGCAGGATTACGATTGCGTTCCCAAAAGTCGGGGGCTCGCTCGGCTTTGCCATATCCGGCGTACCAGGTCCAATCATCTTGTTGGTGTTCCAGCCGCACAAAGCCGGCTTGTAGCTGATAGTCCTGTTCTTTAAGGGAGTTAGTGGTGTGCATTTTTTCAAAGCGGGCTTGAGTATGATCTAGGCGCAGCCCACTGATCAGGTGTTGATGTGAATTAAGCTGCCATTTATCTTCGATAAAAAAGCCTATGTTTTCAAAAGATTGAGTATCTTGGTAGGGCTTATGTTGATAACGATTGGCGGCGGCAGCCGTCATACCCATGCCCATGCGTGAACTATGCTTGTCTTGCAGCCAATCAACACCCACCTGCGTTTGATGCTCGCCTAAGCTCAGCTCGGCCATCAATCTGGCAGTATCTGTGCTGCGCTCTGGATTCATGGCTTTAAACATACCGCTATTGGCGCGCAGGCTATAGTTGTCCATCACGTGATCAATAACGCTGTGGCCATACTGTAATTGTAATCGGCTTAGCCAGGGGGTAATGGCGTCGCGTTCTAACTTGATGCCCCAAGCATCTCGATCAAATTGGCTGCCATCCATACTGCGGTCAGCATAGGCGGCTTCCCCTCGGCTGCGATCGTAAGATACTTCCAGTAAACTCAGCTCATCCGGTGTTAACCCCAGCTGTAAGCTCTGGCTGTTTTTATCGTAACCTGAGTGCACAATGTTCCCCCCGCCATCTTGATAATCGTGAGCCTGGTTATGATTCGCATTTAAACGCACATATCCCAAGCTATTACCGGCATCTAGCTCAGCAAAGGCATCAAAACGCTCGGCACTGCCGGTGGTTATGCCACTTTCTAGGTTAAATTCTGTATCGTTATAATAACGAGGGTGACGTATAAATTGGATCGAACCTGCCACCAAGCCTGGCCCTTGGGTTACTGTTTGTGGCCCCTTGGTAATCAGCACTTCGTCAAACGATCGCGGAAATAAATAGGAAGTGGGGGGATCCATGCGTCCGCCACAGCCGCCTAAAACATAGGTGTTGTCGCTGGTAATTGATAAGCGCGATCCTCCTAAGCCACGAAACAGCGGATCACCAGACATGCCACCTTTACGAGTCACACTCATATTGGGTACGGTTTTGAGCAAGCCGGCACCGTCGGCGGCGGGAATGGGCTGCACCGGTGATTTAGGATCTAGGCTAATGCGATTGGGCTGAGCTAGCGCTGAGGCTGTCACTATAATGCTGGTGGCTTGGGTGAGAGGCACCTCTGTTTGCTCTGAGGTTTGCCCATGGGCGCTTGGCATAATAAATAAGGGAAAAGTAACAGAAAAAAAAGAAAGAGCATGGTGTTTTATCATGGTTGCCGTTAGCCTCTTAGGGAGTGATTAAGTGAGTTCAAATCTACTATCAACCTGTGTTTGGCACAGGGGTAGGTAACGGCAAAGTACAATAAAGGGGTAAGGCGCTCGCCACAATGCGACATATTGTCGCAGTGCATAACACAGAGTGATAGGCGCTAGTTCAGAAGATGTTAAGGATGAATAATGCAATACACTAGGGCGGGTGAGCCATGGCACAGTGCTTGGCAGGCATTTAATTCTTTATGGTTTGTACTTGCGGTACGCTGGCTATTTTTTGTGGCATTAGCAGGGGCCATGCTGTTTAGCCATTGGCTGTTATTGCCGGTATTGGGCCCTGAATTAAATGGGTTATTGCTGGCATTATGTTTATTTAATGGATTAATGACGGGGTTAGTCATTTGGTCCCCGCTGCAAGCTGGCTTAAAAGAAGTAGGCCTGCTGGTAGATATTTTGTTATTAACAGCCATTGCTTATTTTAGCGGTGGTGTAATGAACCCCGCCGCCGCACTGTATTTGTTTCCGCTACTAATAGCAGCACTGACCTGCTCAACGGCTTTTGCTTGGGGCTGTGTAGGCATTGCCATGATCAGCTATGGGGGGCTTTTTTATTGGTATCAGCCCCTTGCCTTGGCGATGGATCACAGTGATCATGGGGCCAGTATGGCGCCTTTGTTTAATGTGCACTTGCTGGGAATGTGGTTGACCTTTAGCTTATCCGCCATATTAATCACCGCCTCTGTGTCTTGGTTAATGGGCTTACTGGCGCGAAAAGAGCAGTTATTGCAGCTAACCTATCAAAAGCAGCAAGAGCAAGAGCAATTTTTATTGTTAGGTATAGAGTCAGCATCTGTGGCTCATCAGCTTTCTACACCACTGAATAATTTGTTTTTGTTAAATGAAGAGTTGAGCTCTGAATCGCAGTTAACCGATGCCGGGCAACAACATCTTGCCTTACAATACCAGCAGCTCGTATTGTGCCGAGACGTATTGTGGCAACTAAAGCGTAGAGAGACGTCGGGAGCCAAAGCGCAGTGGCTATTTACTGAGCTTCAAGCCTATTTAGAGCGTTGGGCAAATTTGCGGCCCGATGTGCAGTATCACTGGCTTAAACCTAGCTCAGAACAGGATCATTATGTTTGGCTTGATGAACTATTTTGGTCGGCATTGCTTAATATTATGGATAATGCCGCTGACGCGGGCGAGAATCGTGTTGAATTGCATACTCAGGTTGATAAGGAATTGACCTTGAATATTGATATTTATAATCGGCAAGGACACCTGAGTGATGAGCAATTAGCACAGGCAGGGTTGAATCAGCAAACATCAGAAAAAATGGCGGGTTTGGGCATGGGGGTATGGCTTGCTCATGCCACATTCTCACGGCTTAAGGGCAGTTTGACCTTACGTAACCAGCCCAATGGCGGCGTGCATGCGCATATTCAGATCCCACTGACATTGTCTGAGCATGAGCAGCTTGATAATGGAGTACACCCTTGATGACAACCGACTCAGCAGACAGCCATTTTTTACTTATCGATGATAATCCGACCTTTGCCCATCTACTGATACGCGGCTTTCAGCGGCGCGGGCTCAGCTTACTGTGGGCTGAAAAGGGCAGTCAGGCGCTAGCGCAAGAAGCAGCAGTTTGTGGAATTATCCTAGATCTTAATTTAGGAAGTGAAAGCGGGCTGCAATTATTACCGTTATTAACACAGCGTTTTGCACAGGCTGATATTGTGGTACTCACCGGCTACGCCAGCATTAGTACCGCCGTGAGCGCAGTTAAGTTGGGCGCCACACAGTATTTACCCAAACCTGCTGACGTAGACACTATTTTAGCGGCTTTTCAGCCGCAAGCTGATCCCGCCACTATTAGCAAACCCGATTGGGTCGCCTTTCAACCTTCGGTGCGCAAACAATCATGGGAATATATACAATTTGTATTACAGCAACACCAAGGTAATATTTCGGCGGCGGCGAGGGCTCTGAATATGCATAGACGGACGTTGCAGCGCATGCTGCAAAAAAAACCGTCCGCACAGTAAATTTATTTTATCGGTTAAGGAGTAATAGTCATGAAGTTGGCATTTATCGGTTTGGGCGTGATGGGTTTTCCTATGGCGGGGCACTTACAGCAAGCCGGACACCAAGTGTGTGTTTATAATCGCAGTGCAGCCAAAGCTAAAGATTGGGCCGAGCGTCACGGCGGCACTTATGCCGCTACCCCCGCCGAGGCGGCAAAAGATGCCGATATGGTGATGGTTTGTGTCGGTAATGACGATGATGTGCGCTCTGTAGTGTATGGTGAGCAAGGCGTATTAGCGGGCATAAAAGCCGGTGCTTTATTGGTTGATCACACGACCACCTCGGCCATGCTGTCGGAAGAATTAGCGGCAGCGGCAGAAAAACAGTCGGTGCGCTTTATTGATGCTCCGGTATCGGGGGGCCAGCTGGGAGCTGAAAACGGTGCGCTGACCATAATGGTGGGCGGTGCTGAGGCCGATGTAGCCGATGCGACTCCTGTATTATCTGCATACGGTAAGAAAGTCACTCGTCTTGGCCCGGTGGGCGCAGGACAGCGCTGTAAGATGGTAAACCAAATTTGTGTTATTGGCGCTGTGCAAGGCATTGCTGAAGGCTTGATGATTGCACAAAAGTCCGGATTAGATATTCCGACCCTCATTGATGTGTTGGCCGGTGGTGCAGCACAAAGCTGGCAGTTAGAGAATCGCGCGCAAACCATGGCTAATGGTGAGTTTGATTTTGGTTTTGCCGCTCAGTGGATGCATAAAGATTTAGGTATTTGTCTGGATGAAGCCAAGCAGCAGGGCTTAACATTGCCGTTAACCGATCATGTACACAAGGTGTATGAAACCTTGCTTGAAGAAGGCTTGGGCCGGTGTGACTCTACGGTCGTTATTAAAGACCTAGCGCGCTGATATTAGGCTTCGTCATTACTTTGAGGTCGATTTTTGTCGGGTAAAGAGAGTATAAAAGAGGTTTTTTGTATTGAAAGGCGCTTGAGTTCTGGAAGCGAACGCTCGGCTCGGTTATGCTGAGTTCGTTGTTTGTTATAGCGTAGCGGCCTTTCTTGTGGTCGTTGTGTGATGTTTTTCGCAGTTTTTGCACAAAACAACGGCACTTGATACCAAGCTACAAGACAAAGGCTTTGCTTGATGCCTAAATTTGAATAGAGTGGATAACACTTAATGCCAAGTGAGAAAGGATCCTTATGAATAAGACTCAGCTTGTTGATGCAATTGCCGCTAAGGCAGATTTAAATAAAGTTCAGGCTAAGGCCGCACTCGAAGAAGTACTTAGCGGTATTACCCAAAGTTTAAAAGAAGGTGACCCCGTACAACTGGTTGGTTTTGGTACTTTCAAAGTAAACCATCGTGCAGCGCGCACAGGCCGTAATCCTCAAACGGGTGCAGAGCTGCAAATTGCAGCGGCTAATGTCCCTGCTTTTGTTGCGGGTAAAGCACTAAAAGACGCAATTAAGTAACAAGACTTCAGCCATCGCTGTTCGTTTTTATTACTCAGTTTGTATTCAAACCCGGCTTTTGCCGGGTTTTCTGTTTGTTAGAGCTTGCTTGTTTAGTGGCTAGGTTGTTATAACTTAATAGAGTCAGTTCCCTCACTGGGAGGCGATGATGGAAGTAAATAGCATTCGACAGATAACAACACCTTGGTCAGGTAGCCGAGGGTTGACCACAGGGCTGATACTTAGCGAAGTCTATCAAGATGTCTGGACCGGCCAATTATTACTCTCTATGGGCATGCCCACTCAGGCTGAGACTGCCCCTCAGGTGATCTATCAGTTACAATTTGATTATCTACTGGGTTATCGGGTGTTAGAAGGTGCTGAAGTGCTAGAGGCGCTTGACGATGGTAACTCAGATTCAGAAAGCCAAATTTATCTTATTACCCCTTCTCGCTTTTTAATTTGGTTTCATCAACAAAGCCAAGGCATACACTTAGACAAAGACATTCAACACTATCGTATTGCCAGCTGGGATTACT
Source organism: Oceanisphaera sp. (assembly GCF_052084945.1). NCBI lineage: Bacteria > Pseudomonadati > Pseudomonadota > Gammaproteobacteria > Aeromonadales > Aeromonadaceae > Oceanisphaera > Oceanisphaera sp. The sequence continues at coordinate 469 of NZ_JBQDEX010000054.1, read as the reverse complement.
GTGTGGATGTACTTGCAGCACAAGAGCCGCTGGTAAAACAACATAAACAAAAGGAATAACATGAAAGGTTTTATACTGGTTGCTCATGGAAGTCGTCGTGTGGCGGCCAATGAAGAAATTGCCCAGTTTGCTCAGTCGTTATTTAGTGGCATGTCGACACGCTTTGATGTGATGGGGCATGCCTTTTGGGAGTTGGCTGAGCCAAGCTTAGCCGACGCGATTGATCAGCAAATTGTCGCCGGTGCGACCAGCATTAGGTTATTTCCGTACTTTTTGGCTCAGGGTCGTCATGTGGTGAATGACTTGCCCAGTGTAGTCGAGCAAAAGCGCGAGCAATATCCTAATGTGAGTATTACTCTCTCTCCTCATTTAGGCGCCTTACCTCACTTTGCTCATTGGCTAGGCGAACAACTTTAATACCAATCTAAGTAAAAATGTGATCTGATTTAAAGCTGGACCTAGAGGAAAC
>NZ_JBQDEX010000053.1:0-17188 GCF_052084945.1 Oceanisphaera sp. | reverse complement strand
CTTCCGTGGATTCCGTGGCGAAAAGTTTTGATCAGTTAGTTTTACAGATTGGTATAACACTCATACCTTACGTTTATTAAAATAAAGGGGCCTGCTGATATCTCAGCAGGCCCCTTTTGTTTTTAAAGCTCAATTATTCGCTCATGAGGATTTTGCGCAGATCATGATAGAAAACGCCTTAACGTGCAAAGTTAAAAATATCTTTTAACCAATCTCCCACTTTTTCCCCCGCCTCAGGTAACGAAGGCATGCTGGGCTCACAGCCACGAATGCTGGGTAAGCCTGCCGACTGCGCCGGTAATAAGCGCGTTTCTTCACAACGCGGATCTGCAGGCATGCCGTCACTATAAGCAAAGTTAATCTGATTAATACCCGCCGGCGCTCTCAGTTGTAGTGAGTCGACTCCACGACTATCTAAATAGCGGCTATACACCCGCAGCGCACCACTAGCGCCGGTTAGGCCTGTCACACCGTTATTGTCACGCCCAATCCAAACACTGGCGAGCTCTTCGTTATCTAACCCTGCATACCAAGCATCACGCAAGTCATTAGTGGTACCGGTTTTGCCCGCCATATTACGATTAGGGAAACGCGCCGCTAAATGTGAGGCCGTACCACCGCCCACCACGCGCGTCATACCATAAAGCGCTAAGTATCCCGCTTCAGGCGACAATACCTGTGTGGCTTTAGCATTATGTTGATATAACAATTCACCCTCATCATCTTGAATGGCTCGAATTGAAGTTAACGGCTGATAAAGCCCCTGATTGGCCAGAGTAAGATACAGCTGATTGACCTCCAGTGGCGTTAGCTCCAGCGTACCCAGTAGCAGTGAAGGATAAGCCGGTATGTCTTGTCTCACGCCCATGCGCTTTAATCCCTTAATCACCTTATCTAGCCCAACGGCCATGCCTAAGTTGACCGTAGGTACGTTCAATGATTTAGCCAAAGCATCCACTAACATCACCTGACCACGAAACTGGCGGTCATAGTTATTGGGCTTCCAGACTTGCCCGCCGGCGCTGCGCAAACTAATGGGCTTATCTTCAATGGCGGAGCCTAAGGTAAAGCCATCTGCTAGGGCTTGTGCATAAACTGGCGGTTTAATTAACGAACCTATAGGGCGGCGCGCCGCCAGGGCGCGGTTAAAACCAGCAAAGCTAGGATCAGCCCCACCTACCACGGCGCTCACTTCTCCTTTGCGCCAGTTGGTTACCACCATGGCTGCTTCTAAATCTTGTTTTTTGGTGCGATTTTTTAGCTGCGCTAATTGCTCACTAATGGCCTGCTCGGCACTATGCTGGGCAATAGGATCGAGACTACTAAAGATTTTTAAGCCATTTTGTCGTAAAAACTCGCCACCAAAGCGGTCTTGCAACTCTTGGCGTAGCAGCCCCATAAAGGCAGGCGTGCGACCATAGCCCATTTGGCCGCGCTCAATGAGGCGCAGTGGCGTGCTGCTGGCTTGCTCGTAGGTTTCTCGGTCGATATGGCCATCGTTGGCTAATAGCCGCAAGACCAAATCTCGACGTTTTTGGGCGCGCTCACTGTTGCGCCAAGGATCATAAAAAGACGGCCCTTTCACCAGCGCCACCATAAGGGCGATTTGATCCGGGTTTAACTCATTGAGCGGTACGCCAAAGTAGAAGTAACTGGCCAAACCAAACCCATATACTCCCTGGTTACCGTTTTGCCCAAGGTAGACCTCGTTAAAATAGGCTTCGAGTATGTCGTCTTTGCTGTAACGAAAATCAATAATCAGTGCCATATAGGCCTCTTGAACTTTACGCCACAGGCTACGGTCTTGAGTTAAAAAGAAGTTTTTGGCGAGCTGCTGGGTGAGCGTACTGCCCCCCTGCACTGTGCGTCCGGCTTTAATATTCACCACCAGTGCCCGCAAGATGGCCAGCGGCGACACACCACCGTGTTGGTAAAAGTCTCTGTCCTCTACCGTGATCAGGGCTGTTTTTAGTAATTCGGGAATTTGATCAAGACGAACTAATAAACGATCTTCGCGCTTTTCTACGTTTAATCGATCAAGCAATACCGGATCCATACGGCCATAGCCTAGCTCACGGCCGTTGTCAGGGTTTTGCATACGCGTGAGGCGCTGACCGGAAAAGCTCAGTAAGAAGCGACGTGATTTTTCAGCACCATCAGAGAAGTTAAAAGAGCGTCGATAAATTTCAATGCGATTTGAACCTACCGAGTATTCACCGGGGCGCTTAGGATTGGCCACTTTACGGTAGTTCAATAACTGTAATTCACGCAGCATTTGTGCATGAGACAGTCTTTGATCAGGATACAACTCTAACGGGCGGCTATACACCAATGCGGGGAGTGCCCATTTTTGGCCATCAAAACGCTCTCTGACTTGGCTGTCGAGATAAATACCAAAAATACCCATTAGCACCGCAAACACCAGCGTTAATTTAAGCAGTAACCCCCACCAAGAGCGGGATGTTTTTGCCGGCTTTTTTTTCGATTTTTTCTTACCAGTTTGTTTTGCCATAATCAGTGCTTTATATGCCTCTTGGTGTGTCGCGTTGGGGCGGCTTGTGCGGGATCATCCGGCCAATGATGTTTAGGGTAGCGCCCCCGCATTTCTTTTTTTACATCTTGATAAGATCCGGCCCAAAACGCGGCCAAATCCCGGGTAATTTGTAGCGGTCGCCGTGCCGGTGATAATAACTCTAACACTAACGGCACGCGCCCATACGCCAGTTCAGGCCCACGGGGCTGCCCTAGCATTTCTTGTAACCGCACCGGCAAAATAGGGTCTTCATTGGCCCGGTAGCGAATACGAGCTCGGCTGCCGGTGGCCAAGGTGACAGCGCTGGGTAGCAGGGTATCCAGCAATTGTTGCTGTGACCAGTCTAGTCGGCTTTTAAAAATATCACTCCAGTTGAGACGCGCCAGCTCATCCCAACGCCCAAGCCCCGTCAAATAAGGCAATAACCACTGTTCGGCTTGCGCCAACCAGGTATTTTCATCGCACAGCGCAAAGCCGTTATCGGCCAACTTTTGTCCGGCCAATTGTAATCTCAGCCAATATTGCTGAGCGGCTTCGTCCAATGGTAGCGCCGACCAGCCTCGTCGTTGTACTTCGAAGAGTAAGCACTGGGCTTTTTGCTCTGGGCTTATTTTGGGTAGTGGTTTGCGCTGTAAGATCAATTGACCAAAGCACCACTGCTGCTCGGCGCGCACTCGGTTAGCGCCTTGATCCCAGTGTAATTGGTCACGGTGCACAAAATGATGAGGCAGCGCTTGCTGTAACTGCAACAGGGTGACCGGCTCTGCGGCCTGAATAAACACCCCAAGCTCATTGCGCCCTAAAGCGGCTATTGCCAGCATTTCTTTTCCCTGTAAGGGACTGGTTTGGGGCAGGTCGGCACTTAATCCCCCCGCTAAGCCATAACGAGCTTGCCGGCCTGACTGGGGGCGCAATAAACTTACCCAGTCGGGTCTGGCGTTCGCCAATAAGGCACCAACATACTGGCCAGTGGGCTTAGATTCGGCGGCTGTTAATCGGCTAAACCAGCGTCGTGCCGATGGCTTTAATGACGATTGCCGTGCCAATATTTGTCCCGATAAAGGCCCAGCCCCCCAATGCCCTTCTTCTAATAATGCCACCAAATACACACCATCGGCCAAGGCCCCCTGATGACCTTGTTGCTGCCAAGCGTGAGCGCTAAGTAACAACTGCCCCAGCCAGGGCTCGCAGCCAAGTTGCCATACTTGCTGCCCTAAGACGGTGATTTTTCCATCAGCTAATAACCCAAGCTTCGCCAATTGATGATGTGCCGCTGCCAACAGGGGCGGCGGCGGTGGCGTTAATAGCGATAATTGCTCAGGCGGCGCGCCCCACGCGGCACATTCCAGTACAAAACTGGCTAAATCACTTTGCTCAATTTCAGCAGGGCGCCTCGGAGCGAGCCGCGCTTGCTGCTCTTGGCTCCACAGCCGCACACAATGGCCTGGCTGTAAGCGCCCAGCACGGCCAGCACGTTGCGTGGCAGACGCTTGGCCTATTTGACGGCTATATAAGCGGGTCATACCTGATTGCGGCTCAAACTCAGCACGGCGCTCTAACCCCGAGTCCACTACTATGCTAATGCCGTCTATGGTAAGGGAGGTTTCTGCCACATTAGTCGCCAGTACCACTTTACGCCGTCCATTCGCAGCAGGCGCAATTGCCGCTTGTTGCTCTGCTAAAGACAGTCGACCATATAAAGGCCTCAGCTCTACATTAGAATCGGTTTTATCCGACAACAAAGTAAGCAGAGCATTAATCTCTCGCTCACCGGGCAAAAAAGCCAAGGCGCTGCCACTGTGTTGGGTTAAGGCCATCAAAATGGCACGCCCCATAGCTTCATCTAGTCTGGTGTGTTGATTGCGCGGCTGGTAACTTACGTCAACCGCAAAACTGCGCCCTGCACTGCTAATGCTGACCGCCTCGGGTAACAGCTCGGTGAGCGCCAGCCCTTCAAGGGTGGCCGACATGATGATAATGGTGAGATCATCACGCAACGCTTGGCACTCTAAGGCAAATGCTAATGCCAAATCCGCTTGTAAGCTGCGCTCATGAAATTCATCAAAGATCAGCATCTCAACACCGCTTAGCTCAGGATCTGCCTGCAACATACGAGTGAGTACGCCCTCGGTGACTATTTCTAATCGAGTTTGTTTGCCTACTCGACTTTCACCACGCATCCGATAACCCACCTGCCCGCCGGGAGCTTCACCCAATTGCGCCGCCAAATACTGAGCAATACTGCGGGCTGCCAGCCGTCTGGGCTCTAGCATAATAATGCGCCCGGTTATCTGCTGTTGCTTTAATAGCCACAATGGCAGCCAGGTAGATTTACCCGCTCCAGGCGGAGCTTCAATAATAATTTGAGAAGCCGAAAGCGCCGCGTGCAGTTGCGGCAGTACTTCAGCAATGGGCAGCTGATTCACAAGATTACCTAAGGGGAAGTGACTCAGATATTATGCCAAAAAGACCGACCCAGCGCTATATGACAGGGGGTAATCACGCGCTGCCACAAGCAAGATAAGTGCGGTGGCTGTTACTGAAATAAAATTGTTATTTAACGTAAAAGTAATACAATTATTTAAGACAATGCTGTCAACGTTATCTAAGAACAGCAAATACCCTAATATGTATTCTTAGAAAGTAAGGTAACAGGGATGTTTCAAAAAAGACTCAGCAGCATTTATCCATTTATTATATTTATTTTAGTCTTGGCTGCGGGATATTACTATACTCATTTGAGTATTACCGCACAACGAAATGAACAAAGGCTATTACTAACAGAAGTGATTAGTGCACAAGTGGCCGCCATAGAGCGACACTTGAGTCACTCACTCTCAACCACTTATATTTTGGCGCACGAAGTTCGGCGCAGCCAAGGGCAACTTAATGACTTTGAAGCGTTTGCAGAAGGTATACTGCAAACCTTAGGAGGCGTGGCCAGCTTACAACTCGCACCTCGCGGAATTATAGAGCGAATTTACCCCTTGGTGGGTAATGAAGAGGCCATTGGTCATCATTTATTGAACAGTGACAACCGAAAAAAAGAAGCATTAGAGTCTATTAACAGTGGGTTGCTCACCTTGTCTGGCCCCTTTATGCTGCGCCAAGGAAAAGTCGGTATTATAGGCCGTAAACCTATTTTTTTGGAAAGAAAAGGCGCACCGGCATTTTGGGGATTTGCCATGGCCGTGATCTATTTAGATGAGCTACTGTCACTGACTGAACTCGATAAACTACAAGCAAAAGGATATGCCTATCAACTCTCGCGTACTCACCCAGATACGCTTCAGGAAGATATATTTACCCGCTCTAATCACAATTTACATCAACTCATCGTTAATAAAGATATTCGTATCCCAAATGGTGAATGGCACATGGCAATTAGCCAGCAAACTCATTTCCCTTCGCAATGGCTCGTCGGTATCTTGCTGAGCCTGTTAGCAGCCAGTTTATTTTCATTTATTGCACGGCGTATGTTATTAGAACCAGACAGGTTACGGGCGTTAGTTGATAAACAAACGCTGCAGCTCGCGCAACTGGCTTTTAATGATGAACTAACCGGCTTAGCTAATCGGCGCTCAATAACAGAGCAACTAAACACCGCCATACGCTATACTGAGCGCGATAATACTTGCTTGGCGTTGCTGTATTTAGACTTAGATAATTTTAAATGTGTCAATGATACTGTCGGCCATGAGGGGGGCGATCATTTATTAATAGAAATTGCACAGCGCTTACAAAACACCGTAAGAGCGAGCGACATCGTGGGTCGTTTAGGGGGAGATGAATTTGCCATTATTTTAACCCATATAGAAGATCAAGAAAGTGTACGTTTAATCGCTGAGAAAATCATTGAACAAGTCTGTATTCCTGTACAATTAAAGCAATATCAAGCCAAAGTGGGTGCCAGTATTGGTATCAGCATTAGTCCAACAGACGGCAACAGCGGTGAAGCGTTAGTGCGCAATGCGGACTTGGCTATGTATCATTCAAAATGGTCGGGAAAAAACCAGTTTTCGTTCTTTTCAGATGACATGCGGGGCTAATAAAATGTGGCACATGCTCACACTAAACTGGCCTCACTCAAGTAAGGAAGTGCATTGTTAACTCAAAAGAGTCCTTTATTCTTGGCGTTTCCTGCAAACGCTATCGCCGCGCCCCTACAGAAGCTACAAGATAGGCTGGCTTTACCTGGTCCTCGTACTCCTAGTCACCAACTGCATTTAACATTGCGTTTTTTAGGCAAGCTCAATAACTCTCAATTAAACTCACTCTTAAAACAACTTCCTCGTATGCAGCTTCCACAATGCCAGTTAACGCTTAACCAGCTAGGCGGTTTCACCCGTTCCAAAACAGTATGGATAGGGCCAAAGCACATACCTGAGTCATTAATGTCATTTTACCAAGATCTTAATAACCGATGCGGCTCCTTAAAGCTCGCTCCCCCTCATAAAGCATATCGACCTCACATTACCTTATTTCGCCCTCACAATTTAGCCGAGTTATCCGCATTACCCGCGATTACCCCCATTAGCTACCACCTTACTCAGCTGGCGCTATATCGCTCTATTCCCAGCGCACAAGGTTCTGACTATGAAATACTTGAGTCGTGGGCGTTAAATGAACAAACAAGCGATTAGGACTAGTCACTTTACCCTACTCTACAAACGGTAGCTCTTGCACCAAGCGCATGCCCTGTGGCGAAATATCGGCACGCCAAGCCATGCACTCCACGCCCATGGCGATGGCTTCAGACACTAACGCCCCATATACGGGGTCAAGATGGTGGGCTGGGCTGACCTGCTTAATGCCGGTATGCAACACACAAAATAGCAACACAGCACGCTGCCCGTCTTGTACACATGCCATCAACTCTCGCACATGTTTTTGTGCTCGCACGCTTTTAGTGTCAGGAAAAAAGCCCCGCCCTTGTGCCTGACAAGTAGCTGAGTCAGATAACGCATTGTCCTCTAATAAAGTGACGCTTTTCACTTCAACATAACAGTCTAGTTCACCGGCTTGGCACAATAAAAAATCGATTCGGCTACGCTCATTACCATAGGGCTGTTCAGCTTTTATATCGCCATAATGCGCCAAAGTTGGGATCATACGTAGTTTGAGTGCCTCGCCCACCAATGAATTCGCCCGTGCAGTATTGACACATATAAAATCACCTGCTGGGTTTTCAACTAACTCCCATGTATGAGCATATTTACGTTTGGTATTATCAGAGGTTGAATAATACACAGGCCAGCCCGGCTCAGCACAGCCGGTCATTTTGCCAGTATTCGGACAATGAATAGTAATAGTGTCACCTAGTGTTGTCCCTGCGGACGTTATATTCGGCTTTATATCAGCTAAAAAGCGCTTATAACGCTGTATAAGCAGCCCCTGTTGTAACGGTGAAGAAAACTGCACAATACCTCCTATCATTTATCATCTAAAACAGAAATTTAATATCGGGATACATCTTAACCGCCCTTGAAAAGAGCCTTTTTGCCCCCATATGGTTGTGTTACCAAATAAGCGGCTCTCTGTTACTTTGAGTATCCGGTTCGCTTAACCAGTAACAAAATGGGTTACATCAAGTTTACAGCACTATTTTTACAGAAACGGCAATACGCGATTGCCTTATTGTCGCGCTTTCTGTATAGATAGCCGCTTCTTAATATTGGTTGGCGCTATTATAGCTTTTTAGGAGATACGGAATGCCAGCAGTTGAAACCAAAAAATCTCTCGGTATTCTGGCCATTGCCGGTGTTGAGCCCTACCAGGCGAAGCCCGACGAAGAATACATGAACGAAGAGCAGAAAACGCACTTTCGTAAAATTCTGGGTGCTTGGCGCAATCAATTGCGCGAAGAAGTTGATCGCACCGTAGGCCATATGAAAGATGAAGCAGCCAACTTCCCCGATCCGGTGGACAGGGCCGCTCAGGAAGAAGAGTTTGCACTTGAATTACGCGCCCGTGATAGAGAGCGCAGATTGATTAAAAAAATCGATAAAACTCTGCAACAAATCGAAGAAGACGACTTTGGCTTCTGCGAGCATTGTGGTGTAGAAATCGGTATTCGTCGACTAGAAGCCAGACCTACAGCCGATTTATGCATCGATTGTAAAACCTTGGCCGAAATCAAAGAAAAGCAAATGGCCGGTTACTAAGCGAGTATGAATAACCGTGCGCCCAAGCCTTATATTGGGCGCTTTGCTCCCTCACCGAGTGGCCCCCTGCATTTTGGCTCACTAATTGCTGCGTTAGGCAGTTATTTGCAAGCCAAAAGTCAGCAAGGCTTATGGCTACTGCGTATCGAAGATTTAGATCCTCCGCGAGAAGTACCTGGCGCGGCAGATTCGATTCTGCGTACTCTGGATGCGTTTGGTTTACATTGGGATGGCCCTTTGGTGTACCAAAGCCAACGTCTTGATGCCTATCAGGCGCTTCTAGACAGCTGGGCAGATGCAGAGCTAACCTATTATTGTCATTGCACGCGTAAGATGATTGCTCACAGTGGCGGATTTTATAATGGTCATTGTCGCCACTTAGCATTAGGTAGCAAAGAAGCTGCCACACGCTTGATAATGCACCAGCCGGTTTATCACTTTGATGACCAACTGCAAGGCACAATCAACATTAATCGCGATTTGGCAGAAGAAGATTTTATTGTGCGCCGCCGCGATGGCTTTTATGCTTATAACTTGGCTGTGGTGGTTGACGACGCACAAGCAGGCATAACCGAAGTGGTACGCGGAGCAGATTTATTAGAGCCCACAGGTCGCCAGATTGCACTTTATCGGTTACTTAAACTGCCGGTTCCTCATTGGTTACATTTGCCACTTGTATCTCACGATGGCCTTAAATTGTCGAAGCAAAACCATGCCCCCGCATTGGATGTTCATAATCCAAGCCAGGCGTTATGGTCAGCGTTGTGCTTTCTGGGGCAGCAGCCGCCGGTATCGTTAATCAAAGCCGACGTGAATGAGTTGCTGAGCTGGGCTTGTCATCATTGGCGCTTAGACAAAGTACCAAACAAAATCAATGTTGAACTCTCATGCGTTGGTAGTTCGCATTTTCACCACTCTGCGCTATTATAGTGCGCCAATTTTTTTAGCTTAAGGCCTTGCGAGGTGTCCTATTTTTTCCCAGATTGCTAGCTTTTGTAAAAAGCTGCTGACCCGACAACAGGAGGCGTTGCCCTTGCAACCCCTAGTGTTAACGCGCGACCAACATGGTATTTCGCGCAGTCAAATCAGCGAAAACGCCCTAAAAGTACTGTATCGCCTACACAAGTCTGGCTTCGAAGCCTACTTGGTCGGCGGTGGGGTGCGTGACTTGCTACTGGGCAGACAACCCAAAGACTTTGACATTGCCACCAGCGCCACACCAGAACAAGTGAAGCAGCTGTTTGGTAATAGCCGCTTGGTAGGTCGCCGTTTTCGCTTGGCACATATTTTATTTGGTCGCGATATTATTGAAGTGGCGACTTTTCGTGGCCATCACCATCAAGTCAATAACAGCAAAGACATGTCATCTCAGTCATCAGAAGGTATGTTACTGCGCGACAATGTGTATGGCACCATTGAGGAAGATGCCGAGCGTCGTGACTTTAGTGTTAACGCCCTGTATTACAACATTGCCGATTTCAGTGTGGTGGGGTTTTCTAATGGCCTACAAGATTTAGAAGAACGGCGACTTGAGCTAATTGGGGACCCTGAAACACGCTATCGTGAAGATCCGGTACGCATGATCCGTGCGGTACGTTTTTCGGCCAAATTAGACTTAACTATTAGCCCGCGCACCGAGGCGCCTATTCGCGAGCTGGCCCCTTTACTGTCGGATATACCCCCGGCACGCTTGTTTGAAGAAACTCTTAAGCTACTAATGGCCGGTTATGGTCTAAAAACCTATCGCACCTTAAAGTATTACGGCTTGTTTGCGCCTTTATTCCCAGAAGCTGCAGAAGTGATGGGCCAAGGGGATAATAACTACGGTCGTTTTCTTGAATTAGCACTGACTAATACCGACGAGCGTCTTGCAAAAAATATGCGCGTCACGCCGGCCTTTTTATATGCTGCACTATTATGGGGCCCAGTAGAAACACGCACCCAGCAGTTTATGCATGAAGGGGGCTTGAGCTATTACGACGCCTTTATGATGGCCATGGATGAAGTGCTGAGCCGCCAAGTAAAAAGTGTGGCGATTCCCCGTCGCTTTAGCTCTGTAGTTCGTGATATTTGGATGCTGCAAGACCGTCTTAACAGACGCAGTGGCAAGCGCCCCCATCGTCTTTTAGAGCACCCTAAGTTTCGTGCTGGGTACGATTTTCTCCTGCTCAGAGCCGAGTTAAACCCTAAGCTGACTGAGCTGGCCGAATGGTGGACTGAGTTTCAAGAAGCAAACCCCATTGATCGTCAACAACTATCGCGTCAAGCCAAAGCAAAACACAATAAATTTGGTGATAGCTCAAGCAAGCCCCGTAAGCGGCCACGCCGGCGCCCGCGTAAGAAAAAAGAAGCATGACCACGGTTTTTATCGGCCTAGGGGCGAATTTACAGCAGCCTTTAGTGCAAATTAGCGCAGCACAACACGCCTTAGCCGAACTTGCTAAGGCGGGCACACTGCAGCACTCACCGCTGTATCAAAGCCAACCCATGGGGCCTGCCGATCAGCCGCTATATACCAATGGGGTATCTGTATTTGATACCGCTTTGTCGCCTCTGGCACTACTCGATGCGCTGCAAGCCATAGAGCAGGCTCAGGGGCGAGTGAGAAAAGATGAGCGATGGGGGCCACGCACCTTAGACTTAGATATATTGCTGTATGGCGACCTTATTATGGATGAGCCGCGCCTGACAGTGCCTCACTATGGTATGAAACAGCGCGAGTTTGTTCTCTATCCTTTGGCCGATTTAGCACCTGACTTAATTTTGCCTTGTGGCAGTGTACTGGCAGAGCTTATACAAGCCTGCCCCACTAATGGACTGACCCTTCTACCTTCGCAGTCGTAGTAAAGGAATAACTCATGAGTAAAATAACCACAGCCCGCCTGCTTGCCATGAAGCAAGAGCAGCAAAAAATTGCCATGATCACCGCCTATGATGCCAGCTTTGCTGCATTATTCGATAAAGCCGGTGTGCATGCGCTATTAATTGGTGATTCGTTAGGCATGGTGCTGCAAGGTGAAAGTAGCACCTTAAAAGTCACGGTAGACGACATGGCTTACCATACTCGCTGTGTGGCGAATGGCGCTGAAAAAGCGTTGATTGTCGCCGATTTACCGTTCATGAGTTACAGCAATCCAGAGCAAGCCTGTAGCAATGCCGCCAGCTTAATGCGAGCGGGCGCCCAGATGGTGAAGTTAGAAGGTGGCGCTTGGCTTACAGAGACAATCACCCAGCTCACCCGCCAAGGCGTACCCGTTTGTGGTCATTTAGGCTTAACCCCCCAATCGGTGCATGTGTTTGGGGGCTTTAAGCTACAAGGCCGAGCGGCAGAGCAAGCGGCGCAAATAAAGCAAGATGCCAAGGCGCTAGCCGCCGCAGGGGCCCAGTTGTTGGTGTTGGAGTGTGTACCGACTCAACTGGCAAAAGAGATAAGTGAGCAGCTCTCGATTCCAGTGATTGGCATTGGTGCCGGCCCTGATACCGATGGTCAAGTGCTGGTAATGCAAGATGCGTTAGGCTTAACCAGTGGTTATGTACCTAAGTTTACCAAGAATTTTTTGGCTGAACACGGTCAAGTACCCGCCGCCATTGCCGCTTATGTTAATGATGTAGCCGATGGACGCTTCCCAGGCCCTGAGCACAGCTTTAATTAACCGAATTAAACAGAGAGTATTTTGCTGATATGCAGCTACTTGATAATATTGCAGCCTTAAGAAATACCATCACCCACTGGCGACAACTTGGCCTACGTATTGGTTTTGTGCCAACCATGGGCAACTTACATCAAGGTCATCTTGCGCTTGTAAAAGCGGCACAACAGCACTGCGATAAGGTGGTGGTGAGTATTTTTGTTAACCCAATGCAATTTGATAGTGCCTCAGACTTAACTGCTTATCCACGCACTTTAGCGCAAGATTGCGCACACTTGGGCTCACTTGCCGATGCGGTGTTTACGCCAACATCTGAACTAATGTACCCCAATGGCCAGCAGCAACACACTCGAGTCACTGTGCCTGGTATTGCCGAGGTATTAGAAGGTGTACTCAGACCAGGGCACTTTGATGGCGTGAGCACAGTGGTCTGCAAGCTATTTAATTTAGTACAGCCAGATGTGGCATATTTTGGTGAAAAAGACTACCAGCAGCTGGCCTTGATCCGTACTATGGTAAGCGACTTAAATATGCCGATTGATATCATCGGCTTGCCAACAGTGCGCGACACAAATGGCTTAGCGCTCAGTTCACGCAATGGTTACTTAACCCCAGATGAACTAAAAAAAGCGCCCGAGCTCGCCGCCAGTATGCGCCATATTGCCGAACAAATTACTGCAGGTCAGTCTGATATGACCGCCTTGGCCAACCAAGCAAGTGCTCATTTAAATAGCCTCGGCTTTCGTACAGACAGCATAGATATAGTGGATGCCAATACCCTGGGCCCCATTACTGAACGCAGCCAAGCGGCGGTGATTTTAATGGCAGCATTTCTTGGCAAAGCCAGATTGATAGATAACCAAGTCGTCCCTTTATAAGTTTTGTTAGCAGGGCCATTCCCTCTCGGCTTACTAATTACCATGGAGATAAGATTAATGGATATGCAACGCATCATGCTCAGAGGCAAATTACACCAAGCCCGAGTCACTCACGCTGAGCTTAATTACGAAGGCTCTTGTGCCATCGATCAAGACTTACTCGATGCGGTCAATATTCGTGAATACGAGCAAATTGATATTTATAATATTGAAAATGGTGAGCGCTTTCATACCTATGCCATCTCTGGTGAGCGAGGCTCTAAGATGATTTCATTAAACGGGGCAGCGGCACGCAAAGCCGCCGTTGGCGATCGTATTATCATTTGTGCCTATGCGCCCATGAGCGAGCAGCAAATTGAAAGCTATGATCCTAACCTAGTCTACCTAGATGCAGACAACAATATTGTTCGCACCAGCAAGAACATTCCGCTGCAATTGGCTTAAACACAGCGGTCAGTTAAAAATAAAACACCGAGCATGATGCTCGGTGTTTTTGTTGGTATGCTAGGCAGTGTTTAGTATTAGGCCATTAGGAGTACTTCGTCTAATACCAATCTAAGTAAATATATGATCTATTTTTACGTTGAGCGGTGGAGGCACAAAGATCTGCTTTTGTACCAATCTACCCCGAGCGTAGGGTCGAATTTATTCGACCTCTTTAGGCCTTGCTATGGTTTTTAGTCGATTGAAATCGACCCTACAGAAGCCATAAAACCTGATCAGCTAGTTTTCCAGATTAGTATAATATGCAAAAAAATACCCCCAATATTACGCTTTTGCCTTCATCTGATGTTAAAGCAGCGGCGCAGCTTTGCGCGTTAGCCATGGCCGATAATCCGTTACATATAACAGTATTTGGCCAAGCTGCTAATAAGCGCCAGCATCGACTAACACGACTCTTTAACGGCTTACTGCCCTACATCAATCGCAATGGTGACTTGCTTGGGGCCTATGTTGATGATCAGCTGGTGGGAGTATTAGGCCGTTTACGGCCCCTATCTTGCCAACCTAATTGGCAAGATACTCTTCGATTGATACCTACTTTATTGACCAGTAACTCTGCGCTGGGCTTACTGAAAACCTGTAGCTGGCTGAATAACTGGGCCAAGCTCGACCCCGGTACTCCACACTGGCACTTAGGCCCATTAGCGGTAACACCGAATGTGCAACGCCAAGGCATAGGTCGTCAATTAATGGACTGCGCCATCAACCAAGCCGAGGGCGTTAACCTTTATTTAGAAACCGATAAGCTCAGCAATGTGCAGTTTTATCAAAGTTTAGGCTTTAATATCACAGCTACCCCGCTATTGCTGGGTACGCAAACTTGGTTGATGCTTAAGAAAATGCGTTAAGCCGTACGCTATGCGCCGTAAGTAATCGCCAAACAGCGTACAGCCCCCCGCAAGAGCTTAGGTTCGTAACCCGCGTCCGGTGTGAATAAGGTACCAAGCCCAGCTATAAAACACACCAATAAAGCCAATAATAATGGTGTAGGCAATACCTAAACTCACATCAGAAATACCCAAAAAACCATAGCGAAAAGCATTCACCATATACAACACCGGGTTGACCTGTGAAATAGTCTGCCACACCTCGGGCAACAGACTAATAGAATAGAACACCCCGCCTAAGTAGGTTAGCGGCGTTAGTATAAATGTTGGGATAATGCTGACATCATCGAAGCTACGCGCGTAAATGGCATTTAGTAGGCCAGCAAGTGAAAATAATACCGAGGTTAAAAAGATGGTAAAAATCACACTTAACAAATGCTCTATATGTAAATCCACAAAAAACAACGACACCAAGCTAACAATCAGCCCCACCAGTAAGCCACGTACCACACCCCCGCCAACGTAACCGGCAATAATCACATAAGTGGGGACAGGTGCAACTAACAACTCTTCAACGTTATGCTGAAATTTACTGCTAAAAAAGGACGAAGCCACGTTAGAGTAAGAGTTGGTGATAACAGACATCATGATCAAACCGGGCACAATAAACGCCATGTAAGAGTAGCCGTCCATTTCA
The DNA here is from genome assembly GCF_052084945.1 of Oceanisphaera sp. Classification (NCBI taxonomy): domain Bacteria; kingdom Pseudomonadati; phylum Pseudomonadota; class Gammaproteobacteria; order Aeromonadales; family Aeromonadaceae; genus Oceanisphaera; species Oceanisphaera sp. Next base: position 1,935 of record NZ_JBQDEX010000053.1, on the reverse strand, counting down.
CCAATACGACCACCAATCAGGTTACCAAAAATCACAAAATACAGTGACATGGTTATGGCTGGTGGCACCAAGGTTTGCACCCAAATGCGGCCAAAACGTACGACCTCTCGGTGCAGTATACTCTTGAAAGCCACATAATAACGATGATGACTCATGCACTTGCTCTCCCATTCTCAACTAAGGTCACAAACAGCTCTTCTAAGCGGTTAGCCTTATTGCGCATACTTAACACTCGCACCCCTTGCTCATTAAGCTGAGCAAATACCTGATTTAAGCCCTGCTCTTTTTGCACTTCTACTTCTAATGTATGTGAGTCAAGCAACTGCCAATGCATACCCGATAGAAAAGGCTCTCGACCATCGGCGGCAAGATCTAAAATAAAAGTTTCAGCAGTCAGCTTACCTAACAGCCCTTTCATACTGGTATTTTCTACTAATCGGCCTTTATCAATAATACCGATATGGCGACACAGTAACTCTGCTTCTTCTAAGTAATGCGTAGTCAGAATAATAGTGATGCCTTGCTCATTAATTTGTTTTAAAAAATCCCACATGGCACGGCGAATTTCAATATCAACACCGGCGGTCGGCTCATCTAAGATCAATAACTTAGGCTCATGCATTAACGCGCGCGCTATCATTAGGCGGCGCTTCATGCCGCCAGACAAAGTTCGTGACGGCACATAACGCTTATCCCATAAATCCAGCTGTTTTAAATAACGTTCGGCGCGAACTTTCGCTTCTTTACGCTCAATACCATATAAACCGGCCTGATTAACTACGATATTTTCAACTTTTTCAAACTGGCTAAAATTAAACTCTTGCGGCACTAGGCCAATCTGAGACTTAGCCTGTTCAAGCTCGGTATCTAAGTCAAAACCAAAGACCTTTACTTGGCCTGAGGTCTTATTCACCAGCGACGAAATAATACCAATGGTGGTCGACTTGCCTGCGCCATTCGGCCCAAGCAGGGCATAAAAGTCCCCTTGTTCAACATCAAGGTCGACACCTTTCAACGCTTCTACGCCACCGGCATAGGTTTTACGCAAGCCTGTAATTTCCAATGCTTTGGTCATTAATCGCTCCATAGAATAAGACACCCCTTAAAGAGTTATCAGCTTTAAAGCGCAAGCTATAACCCAAAAAGAGCACCGAACTGATAGCCCGGCGCTTTAGTTCCAGTAAGATAAGATGGTTGGTATTATGCTGTAGTAAATTAATCGAGCGGGATAACCTTGCCAATATAAGGAAGGTTACGATAGCGTTGGGCATAATCGATGCCATAGCCCACTACAAACTCATCGGGAATCGTAAAGCCTACCCAATCAACAGGGACATCCACTTCGCGCCGCTCAGGCTTATCAAGCAGCGAACAAATGGTCAGCGAAGCAGGTTGGCGCAACGATAGTATTTCTTTTACCTTACTTAAGGTGTAACCGGTATCGATAATGTCTTCGACAATTAATACATGCTTGCCGTGAATCTCATCATCTAAGTCTTTTAAGATCCGCACATCACGATTGCTTTCCATGCTACTGCCGTAGCTAGACGCGGTCATAAAATCGAGTCGCACTGGCAGTGTTATTTGACGACAGAGATCGGCCATAAAAATACAAGAACCGCGGAGCAGCCCCACCATTACCAACTCATCAACGCCTTGATAATGTTTATTTATTTGCTCGCCTATGGCCTGAGTCTTGGCATGAACCTCTTCAGTGCTAATCAGGACATCTACTCTGTGTTTCATGTTCGCTCCGCTCGGGATAACAGCACCCGACTGTGATTAAAGGCGTATTCTAACGGAATTTCAGACTCTCTGCATGTAAGAGCCAGCATTCGCCGACACATTCAGACAACTCGGTGCTAATGGGAAGGCAGAGGGTGTCTGCTCCGTCGACCCTCCGCGCCAGGGAGGGCGCGGCGGAGCCCCCATGGA
>NZ_JBQDEX010000052.1:0-17279 GCF_052084945.1 Oceanisphaera sp. | reverse complement strand
CCTCTTATTTTGCTTTTACCAGTAAGGACACTTTCGCTTTTATCTCATCTTAATTTTTCCGTGGGTTCCGTGGCGAAAAATCTTTAAGTTTTAGGCGTTATGATTATCCTCGGCGCTTCACCATTCAATAACCAAACAAAAACACCGAGCCTATTATGGGCTCGGTGTTTTATTGTTAGCTGAGTGCTCGGCGCTAATTTATTCTGCTGAAAACTCTGTCATTAAGGCACAGGCCTTATCCACCATTTTGCTGGAGCCAATAAAATAAGGCGTACGCTGGTGTAATTCAGTGGGCTTAATTTCCATAATGCGGCGGAAACCGTCGGTCGCCTTGCCACCGGCTTGCTCGGCCATAAAGGCCAGTGGGTTGCATTCATATAACAAACGCAGCTTGCCGTTGGGCGAGTTAGTACCTGATGGATAAATATAAATGCCGCCTTTAAGCATATTGCGATGAAAGTCTGACACTAAAGAGCCAATATAACGTGAGGTATAGGGGCGGTTAGTAGCATCGTCTTTTTCTTGGCAAAACTTCAGGTACTGCTTAACCCCTTCAGGGAAGCGAATATAGTTGCCTTCGTTAATTGAATAGATGTTACCCATGTCAGGAATACGAATATTTTCATGAGATAAACAAAATGAACCCAAGGTAGAGTCATAGGTAAAGCCATGCACCCCATTGCCCGTGGTATACACCAACATGGTAGACGAGCCATACACCACATAGCCTGCAGCCACTTGGTTTACACCGGGCTGTAAGAAGTCTTCCATACTAACCGGCTCGCCAGGCTTACTGACGCGGCGATAAATTGAAAAAATAGTACCGACCGAAACATTCACATCAATATTAGACGAGCCATCTAGTGGATCCATTAATACAATGTATTTGGCGTTTGATTGACGCTCATCTTCAAAGCCCACAAAGTGATCTTCTTCTTCAGAGGCAATACCACAGACTTCACCACGAGCTTCTAATGCCGCTTTAAAGACATCATTGGCAAACACATCTAGCTTTTGCTGTGCTTCACCCTGTATATTTTCGCTGCCGGCACTACCGCCAATAATATCGGTCACCAAACCAGCACGGTTGATTTCCCGATTAACCACTTTGGCCGCACGGCGAATAGAAGATAACAGCGAAGATAACTCGCCACTGGCGCTGGGGTATTCAGCTTGGTTTTTAATGATGTATTCACCCAGGGTAATCATAAACTTCCTCGAAGGTTTCTTGAGACGTTAGCCGCCATAATTGCGGGGCAAGACACCCCGTTCATGTTAAATATAAAATGGTGTATTACGCTAATTGCTGACGTACTGCGGTTAAGTCCGCCTGAGTATCAACTCCCGGCGGTGGAACAGCACAGGCGTCGGCTAAAGCAATCGACTCGCCATGCCATAACACCCGTAATTGTTCTAATTTTTCTAATTGTTCAAGCGGGCTAACGGGTAACGCCAAATAATGGCGAATAAAACCGGCTCGATAAGCATAGATACCAATATGGCGTCGACAATGTGTAATATCAGGAGCGCTCGCCATTTGTCCTTCTCGATCAAACGGCAAACCAGCACGGCTAAAATACAAGGCATAGCCTTGAGCATTGCTCACCACTTTCACCACATTGGGATCTGCTAGCTGTTCAGGCTGCTCTAATGGCGTTGCTAAGGTTGCCATAGGAGCATCACTGCTTGCCAATAAGCCGGCAACTTGATCGATTAATACCGCCGGTAACAAAGGTTCATCACCTTGTACATTAACCACAATATCATCGGCTGCCAATTCAAGCCGCTCTACCACTTCGGCTAAGCGCTCGGTACCCGACTCATGATCGGTGCGAGTCATGACCACTTCAACACCACTGTGTTGCAGTGCATCGGCAATTCGCGAGTCATCGGTGGCCACCACCACCCGATGCGCACCACTCTTTTGTGCTTGCTCAGCCACCCATAATATCATGGGCTTACCGTGAATATCGGCCAAGGGCTTACCCGGCAGTCGTGTGGAGCTAAAACGGGCTGGAATAACGACCACAAAACTCATGCTGGCAACTCGTCTGAGCTGAGCTTACGCGCACTGCTTTCTAGCAACACCGGAATATTCTCGGTAATAGGATACGCCAACTTATCAAACCGACACACTAACTCGTTGTGCGCACGGTCTAGCTGTAGTTTTCCTTTGCATACCGGACAGGCAATAATGTCTACCAATTTAGCGTCAATCGCCATTCTCTAGCTCCTTCAGTCGGGTTAACAGCATAGTTTCAAATGCTGAGGGTAATTGCGCATCAACCGGCAAATACCAGGTATTAGTATGACCACCAGGCCATTTAACGGCATCTTTTTCGGTAATCAATAAAGGCCGTGATTGTAAATGATCAAGCTGCTCGCTTGCCACCGCCTTATGATCAGCCAAGGCGACTTGCTGATCTAATACAAAGCCAAGTTGTTCCAAAGTGGCAAAAAAACGGGGTGGGTGACCAATGCCCGCCAGCGCATGCACAGTGTGAGCCGCACAGGGAGCAGGTTCGGTGGGGTTATCGTCTATCGACTGTAACGCCCCCGGCATTAAGGTCATTAAAAACTCCCCCGCTTGCGCCGGCCCGCCATTATTAATCACCGCATCCACGGTTTTTAACCGCCATAAGCCTTCACGTAATGGTCCCATCGGCAATAAATGACCATTGCCAAAACGACGTTTACCGTCCACCACCACCAGTTCAATGTCGCGCGCCAGCGCATAATGCTGTAAGCCGTCGTCACTCACAATAATATCGGCCCCAACACTAGCTAATAAGGCCGCCGCTTCTGCACGCTTAGGCCCCACTACCACGGGGCAGCCCGTGCGTCGATAGATTAATACCGGCTCATCACCGGCTTGGTCAGCTTGAGTTTCAGACGTCAATAACAGTGGGTAGTGCTCACTTTGGCCACCGTATCCTCGGCTGATCACCCCGGGGTGATAACCTTGTTCTCGTAACCACTCAACCAACCACACCACAACGGGCGTTTTACCATTACCACCCACACTAAGATTGCCAACCACAATAACAGGAACCGGCGTCTTATGTTGCGCTTTAAGTCCCACACTAAATAACACACGTCGCCCCTTGCTAATAAGGGAAAATAACGCGCTAAAAGGGGCCAGCAACCACAACCAAACTGCGCCCTTATACCAAGCTTGCATTATTGTTCGCCATATTGAATGTTTCTCAGCTGGGCATACGTCCCTTGGCGGGCTAACAATTCTTGATGCGAGCCCCGCTCTACCACTTGGCCTTCATCAATCACTAATATTTCATCGGCATTTTCAATGGTAGATAACCGATGGGCAATTACTAATGCAGTGCGATTTTCCCGCAGGGCATCTAACGCTGCCTGAATATGGCGCTCCGACTCAGTATCAAGCGCCGAGGTGGCTTCATCTAAAATAAGCAGTGGCGCATCACGCAACAGTGCACGCGCAATGGCAACTCGCTGACGTTGACCGCCAGATAAGCTGGCGCCATTTTCACCAATAATGGTATCGTAACCTTGATCTAGTTTATTAATAAACTCATCCGCATAGGCGACTTTAGCTGCCGCAATCACTTGCTCTCGGCTGTATTCACCGGCGGCGGCATAGGCAATGTTATTGGCTATGGTGTCATTAAATAAATGCACTTGTTGTGACACTAAAGCAAATTGGCGGCGTAAATCACTTAACTTATAATCACGTATATCAACGCCATCGAGGCGGATTTCACCTTCATTAATATCGTAAAAACGGGTCAGTAAGCTGGCAATAGTGCTTTTACCCGAGCCCGATCGCCCCACCAAGGCAATGGTTTTACCTGGGGCCAGTGAAAAGTTTACCTCTTTTAAGGCCACTGTTTCTTTGGTCGGATAAGTAAAGCTCACCCCATCAAATTCTAACGCCCCTTTCGCTCTGGCTAACGCGACTGTGCCAGTATCGCGTTCACCTTCACTGTCGAGTAATGAAAACAAGCTTTGACATGCCGCAATCCCTCGCTGATAAGGGCCATTCACCTGCGTTAAACTTTTAAGGGGGCGCATTAACATCATCATTGACGTGACGATCACCGTAAACGTACCTGGGGTTAATTGGTCTTGAATATCGTCAAAGGTAGAAACATACAGCAAAATGGCCAAAGCACTGGATGCAATCACCTGCACCAGCGGCGTCCCTATGGCATCGGCAGCTACCATTTTCATATTTTGTTGGCGTACCCTGTTACTCACATTATGAAAGCGATCTGCTTCAATTTTTTGGCCATTAAACATCAATACTTCTTTGTGGCCTCGCAACATTTGCTCGGTACTGCTAGTGATATTGCCCATGGCATCTTGCATACCACGGCTTAAGCGACGAAAACGCCGACTGATCACCGCAATCATCACCCCCACCACAGGCCCCACCACAAAGAAGATTAATGAGAGCTGCCAAGAGTGATAAAACATTAAGCCCAGCAAGCCAATAACAGTGGCCCCTTCACGCACTAAGGTAACTAAAGTAGAGCTGGCAGCAGAAGAGACTTGAGAGGCATCGTAGGTCACTTTAGATAATAAATTACCGCTGTTATGGCGATCAAAAAAGGCCACCGGCATAGTCATAAACTTACTAAACACTTCTTGTTGCAATGCCATGACTACGTGATTACCGACCCATGCCATAAAAAAACTAGACAAAAAGGTACAAACGCCGCGCAGTAAGACAATGCCCATCACAAACACCGGCATCCAGGTTAATACCGCCGGATCTTGCCCTGTTAGGCCATCGTCTATTAGGGGTTTAATAGAATAAACAAAGGTGGTATCTACCGCGGCGTAGCCTGCCATACCAATAATCGCCGCCACTAAACCGAGCTTACGCTCCTTCACATAACGCAATAACCGCTTAAGTATCGGCCAGGATGAAGTGTGTGCTTCTTGGGACATAAGGTCTCTACCTTGAAAAACGAGAGGCTATTCTAACGGGTTAGCGTCATTCAACCAAGTATTGAGGCTGTTATACCAAGCGCCAGACCGTTTTGAATGTACTAAACGCCAATGTGACTCTGTTGCCACCCAATGCACCATGCCTAATTCACCGGTTGTTAACTGCGCCACACCTTGCTGCTGAAAGCGGGCAACAACCTCAGCAGAAGGAAAACCCCAACGGTTAGCAAACCCGGCAGTATGTACCACCCAATTGGGGTTTACTGCCATATTAAAGCCCTCACTAGACGAGCTTTTACTGCCATGATGGGGGCTAATAAGTAGCTCGGCGGCCAGTGGTAAAAGAGGTTCAGCACTGCCATTGGGGGGTAAGTTGGCCCTAACTCGCTTTTTATTTTCAGTCTCTATGTAGACTAATAAGGCTTGCTCCGCTTGCACCTCAATGTCACCAGTAAGCAGTAGCGAACGCTCACCATCACTGATGTGTAGTACACAGGAGTCATTATTGCTGTGGCCGGTTAGCTTTGCAGGCCACAACATTGTTAAAGTCAGTTGTCCCCACTGCATTTGTTGACCTGCCCGACAAGGCTTGCCATTAGGCCAAGCGCCCCATTGTTGCTTAATGGGTAAAACTTGCGCTAAATAATCACGGTTACCACTGTGATCTTGATCATCATGACTGATCACCAAGTAATCAAGCTGTTGAATATTAAGGCGCCTTAATAGCGGCAAAATAACGCCATCGGCCATGTTAAAGCCCGAGCTAAAACGATTACCAGTATCAAATAATAACGCACGTTTTCCTTGAGTCACTAACACAGACAATCCCTGTCCCACATCCAGTACCCGTACTTGCCAGCGCGCCGAGGGCTCTTGTAATAATACCAAACACACTGGCAATATCATTAGCCAGCGAGCGCGAGGCAGCAGTAATAATGGCAAAAGCAAAATAGCCAAGCCCACCCCTTGAGCGGTGGATGATAGCCATATCCAAGGTGATACACTGTCATTTAACCAGTGTAAGCTGTTGATCAGTGAAACAAACAATGTATTTAATATCGTAAAAATAGCACTGGCTAACCAAGGGGCTGGGAGCATCAGCAAAGCTGCTAACAATAACAGTGGGATTAAAAGCAACGAAAATAAAGGAATTAATACCCAGTTTACAGGCAGCGATAGCCAGCTAACACCGCCAAATAACAGCATCACTAAGGGTAAAAGCAGCAAAGTGATCCCAAGCTGTAATCGCCACATTTGCCGCCCACCTAACCAGTGAGTAGTCACCAACAATGCCGCGACTGCTAGCACCGACAACCAAAAACCCTGATCCAGTGCCAACCAAGGCCGCATCACTAACAGTAGCGTCATGGTTAGCAACAAAATGCGCCGCCCACTCCAAAATCGCCCCCAGCAATATAAGCCTAACCACAGTAATAGCATTAATAAGGCACGCTGTGTTGGCACCGAAAAACCTGCCAACCACGCATAAGCTAATGCTAAGCTAGCCGCTAACATAGCGGCTATCCAACGGTTACCTGTTAGTCGCCCCACCAAGAGCCCAAGCCCCGCCACTAGCCCAATATGCAGTCCGGATATGGCAAATAAATGACTAATGCCCAAGCCCCGCAGCATGGCCCAATCTTGTGAGACCAGTCCAGCACGCTCACCCACACTTAATGCCAATAGCCACGGTTGGGCTGGTAATGCTGCGGTTTGCTTTTTAATGTGTGTAACCAACTGCATACGCAAAGAATCAGCATTAACTTGATGCGACAAGGTACCGGTTAAACTACCACGCGCAGTTATTCCTTGGCCTAATAACCAGCGTGCACTATTAAAGGTGCCAGGGTTATGCAAACTGTGAGGCAGTCGTAATTGAGTAATAGATTGAAAAGATTCGCCCACTTGTGGAGGAGCTTGCTCACTGTACCAAGACAACAATATTCGAGGACGAGGGGAAAGAGCTTGACCATTTAGGCGCTTCAGGCTGACAATCAGTTTACTTTTATTATGTTGTTGGATATTTACGCGCTCAACGGTGCCAGCAATAATTTGGCTACGCTCAAATAATGTAGCGTCTTGCAGCCAATGTAATTGCCAATGGCTATAGCATAATGCCCAACTAATGCCGAGTAACAAACACGCTGTAGCCGGCCTCTTTTGCCAGCTTACCCCTATTAAACAGGCCAAGGGTATCCACCAGTCCCAGCTGGGTAGCCAGGGCCAGATAATAATACTTGCGATGCCGAAGCAAAAAGAAAAAAGCCGCTTATCCATTTAGTAAGTATTGCGGATTTAGAATAAATGCCAAAGAAAATGTTAAAACGCCTGATGCCTGATCCCGGCACCATCAAAAACAATAAGTATTTAAAGGTGCTAGGCAGCCGGTTACATGACAATAATTTATGGTACCTAAACCGACACTCTGCCGCCGGTGCCTTTGCTGTGGGCCTGTTCAGTGCTTGGATGCCACTGCCCTTTCAAATGTTGCTGGCCGCTCTACTGGCCATGACATTTAGAGTTAATTTACCGCTGTCGGCCGTTTTAGTGTGGATTACAAATCCGTTCACCATGGCGCCCATGTTTTATTTTGCATATCGTTTGGGATCTTTTTTATTAGACAGACCTCACCATTACAAACACTTTGAGCTCAGCTTATCAGGCATTAGCAGTGCAATGAGCACAGCCGCGCCGCCCTTTTTACTTGGCTGCTTAGTAATGGCCGTGGTGTGCTCGGCCACCGGATTTATGGTGATCCATGGCTTATGGCGCTGGACGGTTGCACGCCGTTGGAAACAACGACGACGTCACTCGTAATGATACAACGCTGGTTACGTTCAAAAATGCCCAGTCAGGCAAGCTTGCATCAACATAAATTGTTGAAGCTGTTTGGTGAGCGCTGGCTTGATCCAGACTACTGGCGTTATAACCGCCATTCAGTTGCTATTGCCATAGCTTGTGGGCTATTTGCCGCTTGGTTGCCACTGCCATTACACTCGTTAGTGGCCATTGGTTTAGCCATTTTATTACGCGGTTATTTACCGCTTGCGATTGCCATGGTGTGGGTCAATAACCCTCTCACCATAGCGCCCATGTTTTATGTGGCCTATCACTTAGGAGTGCGGTTACTGGGCCTGCCGGTGCTGGAGTTTAGCCATTCTTTAGAACATGACGTTGCCAGCATTATTTGGCCTCTGCTAACTGGCGCCCTGTTACTCGGCCTAGTCTCTGCACTATTAGGCTGGCTACTTACCCACCTTTACTGGCGCTATAAAATTCAACGAGCCTGGAAAGCACGGCGGCGTTAAAAAAAACAGCGCCGAGCGCCCAGCACCAAGCGTCTAGCTTAAAGACAAACACCGACTCATCAGAATCGGTGTTTTATAGTTTTCTTCCAGCTTCCAGCTTACCGCTTTCAGCTATCCCTTAACCTTCCCCAAGCAGTTGTCTTGGTAATAACTGACCGGCCCGCCATGCAGGATAAAGGGTGGCTAACAAGATCAACACTAACGCCGAGCCTGTCACTAACCATAAATCTGCCCAGTGAAACTCGGTAGGAATAAAGTCAATAAAGTAAATATCCGGATTTAAAAAGCGGTGCCCTGTTATCTGCTCAATGCCCGCCACCAACTCAGACAGCTGAGTGGCTAACACTCCCCCTAACAGACCGCCAATAACAACACCGGTAATGCCATTTAACATGCCCTGTACCACAAAAGCGCTGCGAATTTGCCAAGGGCCCGCGCCCATTGTTTTAAGAATAGCAATATCCCCTTTTTTCTCATTCACAGCCATTACTAATGTCGACACAATATTAAAACTGGCCACCGCCATCACCAATAGCAACACCACTATCATTAGCGTGCGTACCAGTTGAATATCGTGATAAATATTGCCTTGGCTTTCCATCCAGCTGCTGACATAAAATGCCACAGGCAGCCCAGTAGCAGCCTGTAGGGTTAATTGATCTGCCACTAGTACATCATCAACTCGCAAGTGAAACCCCATCACCTTGTCTGCAATGGCACTAAGCTCTTGCGCATCTTGTAAGTGGGTATAGCCCAGCACGCTATCTAACTGTCCGCCTAGATTAATAATACCCATCAATGTAAAACGGTGACGCTTAGGTGAACCAAAATCATTACTCCCAGGTGCAGGCAACAACAACGACACACTATCGCCTACGGATAATCCCAGTTGTTCGGTTATCGCCTTGCCCAAAATAAGACCTCGTTCGCCAGGGCGCAATAACGTTAAACTGGCGCCCTCTAAATAAGGTGCAAGCGTTGAAACCTTAGCTTCATTACTGGGCATTATCCCTTGCAGTTGTACCGCTTTTAACTTGGCACCACGACTGAGTAAGCCTTCTAATGGCACCACTGGGGAAACAGCCACTATGCCCGGCTCAGACTGTAGCTGCTTTGCCATTGACTGCCACTGCGCCACAGGGGCTTTAGCCGTGGTCAATTGTCCATGAGGCAACACCGACAAAATGCGGTTTTCTAGCTCACGTTCAAAGCCATTCATCGCAGACAGCCCCAAAATCAGCGCACCTACGCCAATAGCAATACCCGCAATAGAGGCCATTGAGATAAACGAAATAAAACGGTTACGACGCTTAGCTCGACTAAAACGCCACCCCCAAAATACACTTAACGGACGAAACATCAAGCTTGCTCCTGCACTAATAAGCTGGCACACACTGGCGCCTTATTAACGGGTCCATTGACCCAGCGTCCCTCAACCAGCTCCCCTTCTACTAAACGCCCTTCCACTAACTGGCATTGCTTATCTAACCGTGCCGCTAAGTCTAAGTCATGGGTAACCACCACCAGCCCCGTCCCCAGTTCACTTTGCAGTTCAGCCAATAAGGAAAAAACGTCCCCCGCACTATGTGCATCTAAGTTACCCGTGGGTTCATCGGCTAATACTAAACGCGGCTTATTAACCAAGGCTCGGGCAATGGCCACCCGCTGGCGCTCCCCCCCCGACAAGGCCGAGGGTCTATGATCTAGGCGGTGTCCTAAACCGACACGCTTTAGCAGTGCCTCGGCTTGTGTTTTGGCTTCATCGACCGCGCACCCAGCAATTAATAACGGCATGGCAGCATTTTCTAGAGCACTAAACTCCCCCAACAAATGATGAAATTGATACACAAAGCCCATGTGCTGATTACGAAAGCGCGCCTGGGCTCGATCTCGCATTTGGTGTAAGTCTTCTCCCTCAATTAACACTCGCCCCTGTGTAGGTGCATCAAGACTGCCAAGTAAGTGCAACAAGGTACTCTTACCCGAGCCAGAGCTGCCCACCACCGCTAAGCTTTCCCCTGCGGCTAATTGCAAACTAACACCGTCTAAAATAGTGACAGGAGCAGCCCCATCGAGGTGAGTTTTAGTTAGGTTTTCAACCACTAATAGCGGGTTATTCATAGCGTAAAGCCTCAGCAGGATGAACGCGCGATGCTCGCCATGCCGGATAAAGGCTGGCCAACACGCACAATAGTAAAGTGGAAAGTAATACAACAACGAGTTGTGTCGGCAACAATAATACCGGCAGCTGACTGCCCCCGGCGGCGGCATACATATTAATGCCCAGTGCATTTAATACCGCATCTAAATTAAGGCTCAGTAACACCCCCAAACCAAACCCTAATATACAGCCCAGCACACCACTAAAGCCGCCTTGGATCATAAACACCGCCATAATGCGCCCTCGGCTTAATCCTAAGGTTTTTAGCATGGCAATTTCGGCTTCTTTATCGGTCACCACCATCACCATGGCGGATAAAATATTAAACGCTGCGACTAATACAATCAGCGCCAGCATAAAGCTCATGAGTCGTTTTTCCATGGCCACAGCCTGAAATAACTCCCCTCGGGTATGCTGCCACGTTTCATATTTCAGTGGGGTGGGCAGCTCAGGTAGCGCATTTAATGCAAAAGGGTCTGCTAGCCATAACCGCAACCCCGAAGCCTGCTCTGGGGCATAACGCAATAAGCGGGCGGCATCGTCTAGCCGCGCCATAATAAGTTGGCGATCAACATCGGTACCGGTATTAAAAGTGCCTACTAACGTAAACACCCGTTGACTAGGTACCCGCCCCAAAGGCGTAAAGCGACTACCCTCGGTAACAGTTACCCGTACTTTATCACCCGGCTCAACCCCCAAAGATCGCGCGACTTGCCACCCCATAAGTACGCCATAAGGTAAATCTTCAAAATAGCCTAAAGTGCGCTTATCCAGCGCCTGCAAAATAGGATCTTGCTCCAAGCTTGGGTCAACGCCATACAACTCAACACCGGTAATATGACCCGGCCCTTGCACCATGGCCTCGGCGCGAATAAAAGGGGCACTGGCCAATACGCCCTCTTGGTTAGCAAATAATGCCTGATATTGTTCAGGTTTAGCCAATCGCCCCTCAGGCTCTGTTACCATGGCATGAGGAACTACGCCCAGCAGGCGATCTTTTAGCTGTTGTTCAAAGCCGTTCATCACAGACGAGACTACAATCAGTGCCGCGACCCCTAATAAAATACCCATGGTCGAAAAGCCTGAGACAAAAGACGCAAAACTGCGCTGGCCTCGTGCGCCTGCATAGCGTAAGCCCAACATTAACGTTAGGGGTTGAAACATGGTCTAATCATCCGTTTTTAAAGAGTTTTACCTCGCCCGCAAGTTGCGGAATAATAAAGGTATGTGAATGGTGCAACAAGAGCAGAGAATGATGGCAGATCCTTATTTTAGTATCGACTACCAAACACAAGTGAATGTGTGCCCTTTGGCAGAAGGCGAAACGCTGCCCGATGCCGAGACCTTGGAGGCCCAAATTCCGGCGCCATTCAAGCTTATCAGTGAAGTGACTCGCATCGATACCAATAATGCCCGTCTATTACGGAACTTAGACGAACATGCGGCAGATTTAGTCGATATCATCAATTTACAATCACGCAAAATCGACTTAGTACTGAGTTATGTATTAGCCGGGGAAGATAACCCCGAACACCGCTATCATACCCTAAGCTTGGGTGGCGGTGGCTTTACCTTTACTTCAACTCAGCCCTTTGTTGAAGGTTGTCTTGCACGCTTTAAACTGTTTTTACCTGAATTATCGGTAGCCGTGTATGGTTATGGCCAAATACAGCAAGCCACATCGGCAGCTCCCCAACACAGTGTTGAGTCTCTACCTTATTATTGCCAATTTAGCGCTTTGCGTGAGCAAGACCGCGACGCCCTAATCCGCGCCAGCCTACAACTGCAAGCCAAACAACTTAAAGCCCGCGCCGAACGCCGCGCCCAACAAGACGGCCCCACAGCATAATGAACTACATTAATAGCCCCACGCCTCGCCCTAAAGCCAGCTTAGGACAGCTTATTGGCAGTAGCTTAAGTTTAGCCATTGCCGAACAAGTGAAACAACAGCAACAATTAGTGTTGCTGTTAGTGCCCGACACCCCCACAGCACTGCGGTTAGAGCAAGAGGTTCGCCACCTATTGCAACAAGATGCCAGCATCAATGAACACTTACCGGTACAGCTGTTCCCTGACTGGGAAACCCTGCCCTATGATCAGTTTTCACCGCACCAAGATATCATCTCTCAGCGGTTAGAAACCTTATACGGCATACCGGCGCTGCAACGGGGTTTATTAATTGTACCTATCACCACCTTAATGCTGCGCACGCCCCCCAGAGACTGGCTAGATAAAAACAGCCTGCTACTTAAAACCGGGGATAAGCTTGATATGCACGCGCTGCGCATTCGCTTAGAAAGTGCCGGTTATCGAGCCGTAGATCAAGTATTAACCCACGGTGAATATGCTGCTCGCGGTGCCTTACTCGATTTATACCCTATGGGGGCCGATGCGCCCTATCGTATTGATTTTTTTGATGATGAAATTGATACCCTGCGCCCTTTTGACCCCGACACCCAACGCTCAAAAGACACAGTCACCCAAGTGCGCTTGTTACCCGCGCGCGAATTTCCGACCGACAGCCAAGCAATTGAGCGTTTTCGTGGGCATTATCGCGAGCGTTTTACACTGCGCAACGAACCCGAATCTTTATATCACAGGGTCAGTCAAAGCCAGTTTCCTGCTGGTATCGAGCATTACTTTCCGCTGTTTTTTGACCAAACTCAAACCCTGTTCGACTCTCTACCCGAGTCGGTATGGGTATTAACGGTTGGGGATCTCAGTGAGGCCGCCGACACCTTCTGGAAGGACGTACAAGCGCGCTACGAAGACAGGCGCCACGATATGCTGCGCCCCTTGTTGCCACCTGATGAGCTTTATTTACAGCCGAATGCCGTATTTCAACAACTGAAAGACTGGCCACAGCTGCAATTAAGCCACACGCCAGTATTAGAAAAAGGCGATCGGCAAAATGCTCCCATTAGTCCCTTGCCAGAGCTTGAGGTCGAGCATCAAAAAGCCACCCCCCTTGCTCGCTTACTGGCATTTTGTGAGCAGTTTAAGGGCCGCATATTATTCTCAGTAGAAACGGCTGGGCGACGTGAGGCCTTAATTGAGCTGTTTTCGGGCTCTGCCATTAAACCTTGGCCTTATCACAGTGTGAGTGAGTTTTTAGCGGGCAATGACCCTATTGGCTTACTGGTGGGGCCGCTGTCTCAGGGCTTTGTGCTGAATGACGAGTTTGCTTTAATTTGCGAAGGTGACTTATTAGGCGGCCGCGTCATTCAGCGCCGTCGTCGTGAGAAATCGAAAAGCTTAAATCCTGATACGCTGATCCGTAATTTAGCCGAGCTGTCTATCGGCCAGCCTGTGGTGCACCTTGATCACGGCGTGGGCCGTTATACAGGGTTACAAACGCTGGATGCCGGTGGCCTTAAATCAGAATACTTAACGCTTGAGTATGCTGCGGGCGACAAGCTTTATGTACCCGTGACCGCTTTACACTTAGTAGGCCGTTATAGTGGTGCTGATGATCCTAAATTAAATAAGCTGGGTAACGAGACCTGGAGCAAAGCCAAACAAAAAGCCGCTGAAAAAGTACGGGATGTGGCCGCTGAGTTATTGGACGTATATGCCCGCCGCGCAGCTCAACCCGGTCAGGCCATGGTGCACGACAAGGCCGCATATCGGCAATTTTCTGATGCTTTTCCGTTTGAAGAGACCGATGATCAGCTTAATGCCATTAATGCCGTACTCACCGACATGACCCAGCCCAAGGCCATGGACAGACTCGTCTGTGGGGATGTGGGCTTTGGTAAAACCGAAGTGGCCATGCGCGCCGCCTTTGTCGCGGTACACGACAGTAAACAAGTGGCGGTGTTAGTGCCCACCACATTGTTGGCGCAGCAGCATTACGATAACTTTAGAGACCGCTTTGCCAACTTACCGGTGCGTATCGATATGCTGAGCCGCTTTAAAAGCACCAAAGAACAAAGCAAAGTATTAGAGGGGATAAGCGATGGCGGCATAGATATTGTGATTGGCACTCATAAATTACTAAGCCAAGATGTGCGCTTTAAAGACTTAGGCCTATTAATTGTAGATGAAGAACACCGCTTTGGAGTGCGTCAAAAAGACAAGATAAAAGCCCTACGCGCCGACGTTGATATTTTGACCCTTACTGCCACACCCATTCCGCGAACGCTCAATATGGCCATGGGCGGCATGCGTGATTTATCCATTATTGCCACGCCCCCAGCCAAACGATTAGCAGTAAAAACCTTTGTCCGCGAGTCTGATCCCGCCACCATTCGCGAAGCTATCTTGCGGGAGCTAAAACGTGGTGGCCAAGTGTATTACCTGCACAACGAAGTGCAAACCATAGAAAATACCGCTGAAATGCTCACCACGCTAGTACCAGAAGCGCGTATCGGTGTTGCCCACGGTCAAATGCGAGAACGCGAACTAGAACGAGTGATGACTGATTTTTATCATCAGCGCTATAATGTGCTGTTGTGCTCAACCATTATCGAAACCGGTATCGACGTGCCCAGTGCTAACACTATTATTATGGACAGAGCCGATCGATTAGGCTTGGCCCAATTACACCAGCTACGGGGGCGGGTGGGCCGCTCTCATCATCAAGCCTATGCGTATTTAATGACGCCACACCCTAAGCGCATGACCACAGATGCTAAAAAGCGGCTAGAAGCCATAGCCGCCCTCGAAGATTTAGGCGCAGGTTTTGCACTGGCCACTCATGATCTTGAAATTCGCGGAGCCGGTGAGCTATTAGGCGATGAACAAAGTGGCCAGATCACCGCTATCGGCTTTAGTTTATATATGGAAATGCTTGAGCAGGCAGTCACCGCATTACAAGCCGGCAAAGAACCGGCACTGGATCAACTGCTACGCACTCAAACAGAGATAGAGCTGCGCCTGCCCGCCCTACTACCCGATGATTATATTCCGGATGTGAATATGCGCTTGTCTATGTATAAACGCATTGCCACTGCAGAGGATAACAGTGCACTGCGCGAATTACAGGTGGAGTTAATTGATCGGTTCGGCTTATTGCCAGAGCCTACTAAAAACCTGATTGCCCTTGCTGGCTTAAAGCTTAAAGCCAACCCGTTAGGCATCGATAAAATTGATGCCAGTGCTAAGGGCGGCAATATTACATTTAGCCAAGACGCTAAAATAGATCCAATGTTTTTAGTGGGTCTGTTGCAAAGTCAGCCGCGCATCTACAAAATGGAAGGGCCAACCAAGCTACGCTTTGCCATTCCAACCCAAGATGCCCCCGCTCGATTAGCACTCATTGATGACTTACTCACCGAGCTTAGCAAACACCAAGTATCGTGAGCGCAATCTTGAATGTTGAATGTTGAATGAAAGCGATAAACTAAAGAAAAACCTAGCGATCTTTGCAACGGAAGAACACGGAACTAGCGGAAAATTAACATAGATAAGGTCGAAAAGAGCCAGTCAGCTTTTCAAATCTGGTCTTTATTTTTCCGTGGGTTTCGTGGTTTCCGTTGCGAAAACTCTTGAGTCTTGAGGGTTTGTAAGGTGTTAGCTCTATCCCCGCACACATAACGTTTAGAGAGTACATGAATACACATTTTTGCCACGTTTCAGCTCAGCGTCCACTCACAGTGGGTATTTTGGGTGGTGGTGTGGCGGGTGCCACTGTCGCACTACGTTTAGCCGATTTAGGTATTAACACTCAACTGTTTGAGGCCAGTGATGGTTTACTCAATGGCCCCCCTATTTGCCATTTGCATGCCGGCGGTAACTTGTATCGCGAAATAAGTGACAGCCAGTGCCTCACCCTATTACGCCAATCTATCGACTCAGTGCGCGCTTATCCGCACAGCGTTAACCGCCGCCCCACTGTTATTGCGACTCCTGTTTCTGATGCAGGAGACGCCAGCGCGCTTTTGCCACGTTTACAGCAGGTCACCCAGGAGTATCGGCGTTTAGTAGCCGAAGATCCCGCCAATAAAGTGCTGGGTGAGCCCGATGATTATTATCGTTGCTACACCCGCGAGCAGTTTGTGGCTTTGGCCAAGCTCCCCATGCCAAACAAAGCGCAATCACATGACGACTGGCTGATCCCTTTAGCTCATCATTTAGAGGCAGATACACTTAAGTTTCCGCTGATTTTGGTACAAGAATATGGCTGGAGCTTATTTCGTATGGCGGCCACCGCCACACTGGCATTGCAAGATTCGCCTCATTGCCAGTTGCTGCTAAATACCCGTGCCACTGAGCTATTAAAACAACCCGATGGCTGGCTTATTCAAGCTACTACTGGCACAGAGGCCGCGCACAGCTATAAAGTAGATTATTTAATTAATGCCTGTGGTTTTCGCACCGGTATGGTGGATGATATGGCCGGATATGCTCGTAAGCGACTAGTGGAATATAAAGCCGCTTATGTAACCCATTGGCATACCAACGGACACTGGCCAGAAGTGATCTTTCACGGCGAGCGAGGCACGCCTAAGGGCATGGCACAATTAACGCCCTACCCCAATGGCCTGTTTCAATTACATGGCATGACTGAGTCTATTACTTTGTTTAAACATGGCTTAGCCGCAAGCTCGGCCCACAGTGCTCAACCACAACTGCCGCAAGCGTATCAAACCCAGCTCAACCAAGGCTGGCAAGATGCGGATATTGACGCGCGCACTCAAGAAGCCATCACACACCTAGCACGCTTATTGCCGGCATTTGCCAGCGCCACTGTGGCAGGTAAGCCGTTGTTTGGTGCACAACAAATACCTGGCTCAGATCCCTCGCTGCGCGCCGCCGATGTCACCTTTGAGGGCCAACATTATGCTCGGGTCGAAATTGTTAAAGCCAGCTCTGCCCTCACCGCAGCTGATCGCATTGTCGCCAAGCTCGCCAGTTTAGGTTGGTTAACCTGGCAC
>NZ_JBQDEX010000051.1:0-17446 GCF_052084945.1 Oceanisphaera sp. | reverse complement strand
ATATACAGACTGAAGTGCGATCCTATCGTGTGCTATTTCGCCAGCCCTTATTAGTGGCTGCAATTGCATCAGGCATGATCGGCTATGGCATTATGGTATTGATCATGACCGCAACGCCATTGGCCATGAACCAAGATCAACATGGCTTTAATGATACCGCTTATGTGATCCAGTGGCATGTATTGGGCATGTTTGTGCCTTCCTTTTTTACTGGCGGCCTGATCCGACGTTTTACCACTCGCCGCGTTATTTTATGGGGCTGTGGGGCGTTAGCGCTTAGTGTGGCGATAAATTTAGCCGGGCAGGGTTTTTGGTATTACTGGTGGGGCTTATTATTACTGGGCGTAGGCTGGAACTTCACTTTTATTGGTGCGACGCACTTGCTGACTTTTAGCTATTTGCCGGCTGAAAAAGCCAAGGTACAAGGCATTAACGAGTTTTTTGTCTTCAGTGCCGCGGCATTAGGTAGCTTATTCGCAGGCCAAGGATTGGCTATGCTTGGCTGGGCATGGCTAAATTTGTTCGCTCTTCCTTGGATCCTGTTAGTCGCCATTTTGATCTGGCGACTAAAAGAACAAGCACCTAATGCAGCTGACAGCGGTCAGCTGAAAAATAAAATTTTGTAGCCGCGGCTATAGCTGCGAAATTTAGCGCAGCAAAATGGTTTAAATCCCGCTGAGATGGGAGTACTAGTTAAAGCGGCATCCTACAGAAAGTACCGGTTTGTTGTTGAGCTTGGCACTGTTATTTACAGCATAAAATGCTGCGCCAATAAGGCAGCGGTAAAGGGAATTTTTAAATAAAAGCCACGTGGCAGGGTCATAATCGGTTGGCCTTGCTCGCCAATGGCGTCTGTCAGTGCGCGACTGTTGGCGGCCTTGGGTCTTAATTGCAACACTTGGCCGTGGCGAGCACTAATACTTTGTACTTTACCTAGGCTTATCAATTCCATGATCTCTTCCCAATCTTGACGTAACAACTTTTCTTGCTCAGCACTGGGGTGCCATAATAACGGCTGACCTATTATTCGATCTCCCGGTGGCGAGGTACGATCGCCAATAATGGGGATCCAGAGCACACAAGATAACTTATTACGTACGTTTGAGTCTTGCCACCGTAGTCCGCTAATGCCCATTAAAGGAGCCACACTAACAAAAGTGGTTTCTAATGGCTTAGCTTGGTGGTTGATGGGGATCGTTTTAAGCTCGACCCCTAACTCAGGAAAGTCTTGTTCGGGCTTAGATCCGGCACTCGCCCCTAAAGCTAACTCCAGTAATTGACCGATCCAGCCTTTATCTCGTCGTAGATCGTGAGGTGTGGCAATCGATAAGCTGTCAGCTAGCTCTCTCAATGACCAGCCAGCCAGTTGCTCTGCTCTGTCTAATAGCGCGGTTACCGAGTGAGGAGGGGCAATTGTATTGTTCAAAATATCACCAATGCTAGATGTAAATATAAATATTGATTGCTCGATCAATAAATAGTGTAAGATGTTGATTATATTAGATTTATAGATAAAAACTAACTTGCTTTTTTCGTTATTAGATCATATAGCGTTTTTATCCAACTATAAACAGGCTGTTACACAGGCTTATCCACAGGAATTCTGGATAACTGCTATTTATCATTTTTTTACTATTTTATGTTAGCGTCATGCAAAATAAATCACAGTTTACCGATTAAGAAAGGGAATTATTTAACTGTATTTGTGGATAACTATAATTTGGGTGTTTTTTGAGCAGTCACTTTTGCTCACAATATAAATATTTTTATAGGAACTGTAATAAGATCCAGTAAGATCCTTTTTATTTTATTTAAGTTGTTGATTTTTAAGTGTAATTATTTTGGTGTTTTTATTGATTCATAGTGTGTTCATCAAGGATTATAGGGTAAGATCTCAAGCTATACAGCATTTACCACAAGCTTATCCACATCATTTGGGGAAGATGGCACAATGCTCGTGATTTTTTTGTTTATAACTATTGACAAAAATACAAGTTATTCAGAATTGCTGTGAGCCTTTTGTTTGCAGCATCATTTGCCGAGCATAGGGTAATATGGAACAATCTTGCTTATGTTATTTCTTTAGTCTGGTGATTGCGTGATAGATGGTGACGGTTTTCGTCCCAATGTAGGCATAGTGATCTGCAATCGCAAAGGTCAAGTGTTATGGGCTAGGCGCTATGGGCAACACTCTTGGCAGTTCCCTCAGGGTGGCGTAGATGATGGTGAAACCCCAGAACAGTCTATGTACCGAGAGCTGTATGAAGAGATAGGGCTAAGGCCGGAACACGTTACCTTGCTGGCCGTAACGCGACATTGGCTTAAATATAAGCTGCCTAAGCGGTTAGTGCGATGGGACAGCAATCCCGTTTGCATTGGGCAAAAGCAAAAATGGTTTTTGTTAAGGCTAGAGCCTGAGCACGAATCTCATATCGAATTTGGTTGTCATGGACAGCCTGAGTTTGATGACTGGCGCTGGGTGAGCTATTGGTATCCGGTGCGTCAAGTGGTGTCTTTTAAACGTGAAGTGTACCGACGTGTACTGAAAGAATTTGCTCCAATAGTGATGACAGAGCAAGGGCGTCGCGACACGCGTAAACGACACCGATAAAAAGTAATAGCCGCAGCGATAAGCTTGAAGCTGTAAGTGAACAACAGAGATACCGTATGGTGTTTAGCTGCGAGATTCAGTCACCGGCTGCAAAGGATTAAGACGTACAGCGTAAGGCAGATAGCTTATAGCGTAAGACGAATGTTTAAGGAGGTGGCAGTGCTAAAAGAATTGCGAGAAATCGTTCAGCAGGTAACGGCCAGCTCTGATCTGAATAACGCCATGAAAGAGTTAGTGCAGCAAACCCGCTTTGCCATGCAAGTTGATTGCTGTTCTATTTACTTACATCAAGAGCGTCAGCAAAACTATTTACTCGCCGCCACCGATGGTTTATCTCCCAGTGCCGAAGGGCGAGCGATTATGCCTTTGGGGCAGGGTATCGTCGGTTTGATTGGCGATAAAGAAGAGCTAATCAATTTAGCTGATGCCCGCTCGCACCCTCAATTTAAATACCTTCCTGAAACCGACGAAGACGCCTTTATTTCATTTTTAGGCGCGCCTATTATTCACCAGCGAAAAACCTTAGGCGTGCTGGTGGTACAGCAGAAACAAGCGCGACTATTTGAAGAAGGTGAAGAGTCTTTTTTAGTCACGTTAGCGTCACAGTTAGCCACCGTTATTGCCCATGCCGAAGCTAAGGGAAACTTACTCTCGCCTAATTGGCATGGGGTGTTACGAGGCCTTGCAGGCTCGCCTGGTGTTGCCATTGGACGTGCTTGGGTGTGGCAACCTCGCATTACACTCGATCAAGTAAAAGAGCGCCAAGGGGATGATGTTGCCTTGCAGCATGCCCGGTTAGACAAGGTGCTGATACAAGTTGAAGATGAACTGAATGGCTTGGCGCTGCGCTTTCAGGAGTCACAAGCCAGTGAGTCAGTTGCCGTCTTTGAGGTCTATCAGTACATACTGAAAGATCCTATGTTTATTGGTCTGATCCGCAAAGAAATAGACGCCGGCTGGATTGCCGGCAGTGCGGTAAAACGGGTGTGTGAGCGACAAATTAAGCAGTTTGGCAGTATGTCAGATTTGTATCTGCGTGAGCGAGCGGCAGATATTCGAGATTTAGGGCAGCGGCTGATTACCCGTCTGATCCATGAAGATGAGGGAATGTTTACCCTCACGCTTGATGAGCCCATTATTTTAGTGGCGGATGAGATCAGTGCCACTTTGATCGCGGAAATTCCCCCCAATAAACTTAAAGGCATGGTATCGGCTAAAGGATCCATTAACTCTCATGCGGCCATTTTGGCTCGATCGATGGGCATTCCTGCGGTGATGGGCATCGATCATACCTTTGAATTGCTAGAAGATCGTACTCTGATCGTCGATGGCTTTCATGGTGATCTGGTGGTTGAGCCGATTCAGTCAGTGCTGCGTGAGTACCGACGCTTGATCGCCCAAGAAGAAAAGATGGATGCGCTGTTTGCCAGTGTGCTTTATCAGCCAGCCATTACCCTAGATGAGGCGCCCATCTCTTTGCTGCTGAATGCCGGCTTAAGTGTTGAAACTGATGTGACGGCTAACGATGCGGTGGACGGCATTGGGCTATTTCGTACCGAAATTCCGTTTATGATGCGCGATCGCTTTCCCTCAGAGCAAGAGCAAGTCATTTGTTATCGCCGAGTAATGGCGGGGTTTGTCGGTAAACCTGTGTGCATGCGCACTTTAGATGTGGGTGGCGATAAGCAGTTACCGTATTTCCCGATTGTAGAAGAAAATCCCTTTTTGGGGTGGCGGGGGATGCGCCTAACCTTGGATCACCCCGAGATCTTTTTAGTTCAACTTAAAGCTATGCTGCGTGCCAGCCAAGGCTTAGATAATTTATCGATTATGTTGCCTATGGTGACTAATTTAGATGAGGTGAGGGTGGCGCGGCGTATGCTGGATCGCGCATGGCGTGAAGTGTCTGCCGAAACCGCAGAGCAAAAGGGCGATATTCGCTACCCTTGTCTAGGGGTGATGATAGAGGTTCCCTCGCTGCTGTATTTACTGCCCGAATTAGCGCCCCTAGTGGACTTTTGGTCGGTAGGAACTAACGATTTAACCCAATACTTATTAGCGGTAGACCGTAATAATGGCCGGGTGGCCAGTATTTACGATGCTTTTCATCCCGCGATATTACGTGCTTTGCAGCAAATTTTTGATGCCGCCGAACGTTATGGCAAGCCCGTGTCTGTGTGTGGTGAGCTTGCCGGTGATCCCATTGGTGTTTTAGTGCTAATGGCCATGGGATATCGGCGTTTTAGTATGAATAACAGTAATATTTTGCGCATTAAATACATAGTGCGTCAGTCTCGTTGTGATGAGCTGCAAAAGCTATTACAAAATCTGCTGAGCCAGCAGCAAGTGGGCACTATTAAAGAGGCATTTAGCGGTTATTTAGCAGAGCGCGGCCTTAGCGGCCTGCTGCGTGGCCCTAAAACTCCCAGACAATAACCCCGCCAGAGTTCTGGTATTTTGTACGCTGGGATCGCACAATAGCGCCTTTTGTGATTGGTGGAGTAAAGGCATGTCTGAAAGCCACTGGGTGTTCCCAGGTTTTGATCCCGTAGCCATACAAATAGGGCCGCTTGCGGTGCACTGGTATGGCCTAATGTATTTACTGGGGTTTGTATTCGCCTGGCTAATGGCCAACCGCCGTGCGGCACAACCCGGTTCAAATTGGACTCGGGATCAAGTTTCTGACGTATTGTTTTATGGCTTTTTAGGGGTGATCGTCGGGGGGCGCCTTGGTTATGTCTTTTTCTATCAATTTGATGCTTTTGCCGACGATCCTCTTTATCTGATTAAAATCTGGACCGGCGGTATGTCGTTTCATGGTGGCTTAATTGGCGTGATCACCGCCCTGTGGCTATATGCCCGCAAGCAAGGTAAAACCTTTTTTGCTGTGGCCGACTTTATTGCCCCCCTGATCCCTTTTGGCTTAGGCGCGGGCCGCATTGGTAACTTTATTAATGGCGAGTTATGGGGACGCGTCACTGAGGTACCTTGGGGCATTATCTTTCCGGCAGCAGGCATGCTACCTCGCCACCCCTCCCAGCTCTATCAGTTCGCCCTCGAGGGCGTGGTGCTCTTAATTATTCTTAACCTTGCTTGGCGTGTGCGCCCACCACGGGGTGTGGTGTCGGGGTTATTTTTGATGTGTTATGGCTTATTTCGGTTTTTGGTCGAGTTTGTACGAGAGCCAGACGTACAACTGGGTCTGTATTTAGATCTGTTTAGCATGGGGCAGTTATTGTCGATGCCGATGATGCTGGCGGGTGCGCTTATGATTTGGGCGGCGTTTCGTCGTCCACAATGGTTTGGTAAAGGGGAAGTAGCATGAAGGCTTATCTAGAATTAATGCAACATATACTAGATAAAGGGGCGGTAAAAGAAGACAGAACCGGTACTGGCACCTTGTCGGTATTTGGCCATCAAATGCGCTTTGATCTGGCACATGGCTTTCCGCTGATCACCACTAAGAAATGTCATTTAAAATCAATTATTCATGAGCTGTTGTGGTTTTTAAATGGCGATACCAATACGGCTTATTTAAAAGAGCATGGCGTGCGAATTTGGGACGAATGGGCTGATGAAAATGGCGACTTAGGCCCAGTGTATGGCCACCAGTGGCGCAGTTGGCAAGGGGCTGATGGCACCACTATTGATCAAATTAGCCAAGCATTAGCGACCATTAAAACTAATCCTGATAGCCGTCGTATTATTGTCTCGGCCTGGAACGTGGGTGAATTAGAGCAAATGGCGCTCGCCCCTTGCCATGCCTTATTTCAGTTTTATGTAGTTAACGGTAAGTTATCTTGTCAGCTCTATCAGCGCAGTTGTGATGTGTTTTTGGGGCTGCCCTTTAATATTGCAAGTTATGCCTTATTAACGCATATGCTGGCACAGCAGGCAGGATTAGCAGTGGGGGATTTTGTGTGGACGGGGGGTGATGTTCATCTTTATAGTAACCATTTAGAACAAGCCAGACTACAATTAACCCGTGAACCCTATGCGTTACCGACACTGCGTTTGGCGCGTAAACCCAGTTCGTTATTTGACTATGCTTTTGATGACTTTGTGATTGAGGATTATCAAGCGCATCCGCATATTAAAGCGCCGGTAGCCATTTAATTATTAAGGTAACAAAAACGTGGTGGGTGAGGTAGCTTTATGGTGTAGGGCTGGATAAAGAGTTCTATACCGCAGCTGATCGATGACAGGGAGTCTCTATCATATGGCCTATGTACTCAAACGGTTGCTGGCAATGGAATCTGCCGGCGGCATTTTACTTATGATTGCGGCCATTATCGCCATGATCATGGCTAACACCGGCTTATCGAGCTTCTATCATCAGATACTGGATATGCAAATCCAGTTACGTATCAGCAGTCTTAACCTAGATAAAACCTTTGCCCATTGGGTAAATGATGGCCTAATGGCGATTTTCTTTTTAGTGGTGGGTCTTGAGGTTAAGCGCGAGCTGGTTTCTGGGGCATTATCCAGTCGAGAAAAGGCGCTCTTTCCGGCAGTCGCGGCAATTGGCGGCATGATTTTTCCTGCACTGTGGTTTTTAGTATTTAATTACGGTGAGGGGGCCAGTCAAGCAGGCTGGGCGATTCCTACCGCCACTGACATTGCGTTTGCTTTAGGCGTAATGGCGTTGCTTGGCAAGCGAGTACCGCTAAGCCTGAAAGTGTTTTTATTGGCGCTGGCCATTATTGATGATTTGGGCGCCATTATAATTATTGCGGTTTTCTACAATCAAGGCTTGTCGATACCGGCGCTCTTGGTCGCCGCAGTGGGTATTGGCGGTTTGTACTGGCTTAATCGCGCTCAGATAAAAAACTTGGTGCCCTATCTTATTTTAGGCTGGGTGGTGTGGGTGGCTGTTTTACAGTCGGGCGTACACGCAACCTTAGCGGGCGTTATTTTAGGTTTTTTAATCCCATTACAAGGTTTTAAGTTTTCTCCTTCTCAAGAGTTAGAGCGCTTTCTTCATCCGTGGTGTGCTTTTTTTATTCTGCCTATTTTTGCCTTTGTGAATGCGGGAGTCTCACTGCAAGGCTTGTCGTTTACCGACGTGTCTGCCACTTTGCCGGTGGGCATTATTGCAGGTTTACTATTAGGAAAACCCATGGGTATTTTTTTAACCTGTTGGCTAATGGTGAAGCTAAAGCTGGCCCAACTGCCTACTGGGGTCTGTTTACGGCAAATATTTGCGGTGTCAGTGTTGTGTGGCATTGGCTTTACCATGTCGATCTTTATTTCTTCATTGGCATTTTCTACTCAACCTGAGCTTGCCAACGTATCTCGCTTAGGTATCTTGTTGGGCTCTACATTATCTGCGACGCTGGGCTATATCTTACTATATCTGTTGTTACCTCGCCTGCAGTATGAATCTGAAGCGTTGAAGGCCCATCATTAAGCGTTATACTCGGTGTGTGTATATTTATGATGCAGGGCGTATCGCACACTGGGTATTCAAAGCTAGTCGCTTTTTATATGATGGCGTAACTGTGCTGTGGAGATGACTTTGTCACACCTAAATTACAATCATCTATATTATTTTTGGATGACACAAAAAAAAGGCTCAGTCACTAAAGCGGCTGAGGCGTTATTTTTGACGCCGCAAACAGTAACTGGGCAAATTCGCCAGCTAGAACAGCGCCTTGGCGGTAAGCTATTTAAACGAAAAGGGCGGCAACTAGAAGCCAGTGAGTTGGGGCAGTTGGTGTTTAAATATGCAGATCGTATGTTTAGTTTGTCTTATGAAATGCTCGATATTGTGCATTATCGCAAAGAAGATCATTTGATCTTTGATGTTGGCATTGCCGATGCGCTATCAAAACGGCTGGCTAGCCGCGTGCTGATGTCGGTGATCCCAAATGATGGCTCCATTCATTTACGCTGTTATGAATCAACTCACGAAATGCTGTTAGAGCAGTTGAGCGAGCATAAATTAGATATGATCTTGTCTGACTGCCCCGTCGACTCAGCTCAGCATGCGGGATTATTATCGAAGAAGTTGGGTGAATGTGATATCGGTTTTTATTGTCGAGAGCCGTTACCTACTAAGCCGTTTCCTGATTGCTTAGAAGAGCGTAGACTCTTGATCCCTGGGCGACGTACTGCAATGGGGCGACAATTACGTCATTGGTTAGAAGTGCAGGGCTTAAAGCCACAAATATTAGGTGAGTTTGATGATGCGGCGTTAATGAAAGCCTTTGGTTTTTTTAACCAAGGCATATTTGTGGCTCCTGCTATTTATCGTGATGCAATTTTACAGTATCAACCGGTCATTGAAATTGGCCGAGTAGAAGAGCTAAAAGAAGAATATTACGTTATTTTTGCCGAGCGAATGATCCAGCACCCAGCCGTTAAGCGGCTTTGTGAGAGTGACTTTACGTCACTGTTTTCTGGGCTGGATGATTTTTCTACCGGTGTACCCCCCGTCAGTTTTGACGGTGAATTTAGTTAAGGACATCATGATGGAATTGGATATGCAAGCGATGGAGGCCAGTGCCGCCAATGCAGTTAAGCTGCTAAAGGCGCTAGCTAATGAGCGCAGATTATTTATTTTATGTCATCTACTCGACAAAGAACTGTCGGTAGGAGAAATGAACGAGCATTTGGGATTAAGTCAATCGGCGCTGTCTCAACATTTAGCGTTACTTCGTAACGACGGTTTTGTTCGTACCAGAAAAGAAGCACAAACCGTGTATTACTCGCTAAAAAGCGACGAAGTTCGGGAAATGATCGCCTTACTGCATAAGTTGTACTGCCAAGAAAAGTGAGACGACAATAACGCTTTACGCTATAAGCTGTAGGTTAAAGAAGCCTACCCAGCTTTCGGTCAACTCACCTAGGGCGTAATGTGTAACGCGTTTTTCTTTAGGCAATAAAAAACCGGCTTACGCCGGTTTTTTTACGCTTACTCAAAGACTCTAACTTACAGAGCTTTAATTTTAGCGTTAAGGCGGCTCTTATGACGAGCTGCTTTATTCTTATGGATCAGACCTTTAGTGGCCATACGATCCAGCAGAGGCTGTGCTTGATTAAACGCAGCTTGTGCATTTTCTTTGTTGCCGCTAGCGATAGCTGCAACTACTTTTTTCATGTAAGTACGAACCATTGAACGGCGGCTGGCATTGTGCTTACGGCGTTTCTCTGATTGAAGCGCGCGCTTCTTAGCAGACTTGATATTAGCCAAGGTAAAACTCCTAGAACTGTCTTAGCGAGTGTTAATAAAAGGCTGAGGAATATGCCCTTTTCACTGCTAAATGTCAATTGATTTGTGCAAATAAACACCGCCCTGTGGTCAGATACAGGGCCGAGGGTTAAACTGTCGTGCGGATTCTACCAGCATTCCCCTGCATTCAGCAATTTTCTTCATTAAGAGGTTTTCATTTTGAGTAAAGCATTACTGCGTTCGGGCCTGATTGTGTCCGCTATGACCTTGATATCTCGAGTGCTGGGCTTGGTGCGCGATGTCGTGATCGCCAACTTATTAGGGGCGGGAGTCTCGGCCGATGTGTTCTTCTTTGCTAATCGAATTCCGAATTTTTTACGACGTTTATTTGCCGAGGGAGCCTTTAATCAAGCTTTTATTCCTGTGATGACAGAGTACAAGCAAACCCGTAGCTTTAAAGATACCCAAGACTTATTGGCCGCCGTATCGGGTACCTTAGGCTTGATCGTCACCTTGGTGACGCTAGTCGGCGTGGTGGGCTCAGGGGTGGTGACGGCGCTGTTTGGTATGGGGTGGTTTTTAGAGTGGGTGAATGATGGCCCCGAAGCCCACAAGTTTGAGCTGGCCTCGTTATTACTTAAAGTCACCTTTCCCTATTTATGGTTTATTAGTTTTACTGCCATGGCTGGCGCTATTTTAAATACCTTTGGTAAATTTGCGGTCTCGTCCTTTACGCCTGTCTTTCTTAACTTGGCACTGATTGCTGCCGCACTTTGGCTTTCTCCACGTTTGGCAGAGCCAGAGTTGGGGTTGGCCATAGGTGTGTTTTTGGGTGGTTTACTGCAATTTTTATTTCAGTTTCCATTTTTATGGCGTTTACGAATGCTGGTGCGCCCGCGTTGGGCTTGGCACCACCCTGGGGTGGTTAAAGTACGCACACTGATGATACCGGCCTTGTTTGGGGTATCTGTGAGTCAGGTCAACTTGTTGTTTGATACGGTATTGGCGTCCTTTTTGGCTACCGGCTCCATCAGTTATTTATATTATTCCGATCGCTTGCTAGAGTTTCCGTTAGGTTTGTTTGGTATTGCCATTGCCACCGTGATCTTACCGGCGCTGTCGAGTCGTCATGTTGAGCAGTCTAAAGAAGGCTTTGCCGCCACCATGGACTGGGGGGTGCGCATGGTCTTGCTGATGGGCTTTCCGGCTATGGTGGGCTTAATTGTACTGAGTGAGCCCATGCTGCGGGTGCTGTTTATGCGGGGGGAGTTTGGGGTAGAAGAAGTATTAGCGGCCAGTAAAAGCTTGGTGGCTTATGGCGTGGGCTTGCAAGCCTTTATGCTCATTAAGGTATTAGCGCCGGGGTACTATGCGCGCCAAGACACTAAAACACCGGTGCGCTTTGGCATTATCGCCATGGTGGCCAATATGGTCTTTAATGCCATATTAATTTTTCCATTGGGATATGTGGGCTTGGCTTTGGCCACGGCTATGTCGGGTATTTTAAATGCCAGCTTGCTTGCATGGGGCTTAAGTCGCCGAGGTATTTACCAGCCTAGTCGCCATACTTGGCTGTTTGGCGCCAAGGTTGCATTAGCCAGTGCGGGCATGGCTGTGCTCTTATGGTGGTTATCTCCTGAGTTAACAGTATGGTCTGAATGGGGGTTATTTAGCAGTACTTTACACCTATTTGGCTATATTGGCGCCGGTGCCCTGTGTTACGGTACTTTGCTACTTCTCGCTGGTGTGCGTATAAAGCACTTTAAAACCATCCAGTAGGGCTGATCCTAACGGCCAGCTAGGTTATAATCCGCTCATTTACAGCTAAGGTCAGTCACGAAATCTATGGAGCTTATACGCGGCATTCACAATATTAAGCCATGGCATAGTGGCTGTGTGCTGACCATTGGTAATTTTGATGGCGTGCATTTGGGGCATCAATCGGTTTTGCGCCGCCTTATTGAGCAAGCTCGCAGGCTGAACGTACCGGCTTGTGTGATGATTTTTGAGCCCCAGCCCAGAGAGTTGTTTACCGGCCATGATGCCCCACCGCGCTTAACTCGCCTACGTGAAAAATACCAGCAGCTGGCGCGATTAGGTATCGACCGTTTATTGTGTGTGCGCTTTAACGCCACTTTTGCCGCGCAAAGCCCTGATCATTTTATTCGCGATCTCTTAGTGGATAAATTAGGGGTGCAGTTTTTGGTAGTAGGGGATGACTTTCGCTTTGGTCAACACAGAGGCGGAAATTTTGAGTTGCTTACCCGGGCTGGGCAACGCTTTGGCTTTGAGGTGGTCAGTACCCAAAGCTGGTGCATGAATCGCCAACGGGTCAGCAGTACACTGATCCGTGATGCCATGGTGAATGATGAGCTGACCCAGGCCGCAACTATGTTAGGGCGCCCCTTTAGTTTATGTGGCCGAGTGGCTCATGGTGCAAAGCTTGGACGCACCATTGGTTTTCCTACTGCAAACGTGGCACTTAAACGCCAAGTCAGCCCTGTTTCGGGGGTATATGCAGTTGAGCTGTGCCTAGAGGGACGGCATTACCCAGGGGTGGCTAATATCGGTAATAAACCTACCGTGAATGGCACCCAAGCTTTATTAGAAGTTCACTTGTTTGATTTTTCCGGTGATATATACGGCAAACAGGTGGAAGTCGAGCTTCGCCATAAATTGCGAAGCGAACAAAAATTCGCATCCTTTGAGCTGTTAAAGGAGCAAATTCAACGCGATGCCGCCACTGCCCGCCATTGGTTTGGGTTAGCGGCATCAGAACCGAACGGAATGTAGGACCCATGACCGACTATAAAAACACCCTGAATTTGCCTGAAACGGAATTTCCGATGCGCGGTAACTTGGCCAAACGTGAGCCAGAAATGTTAGCCCGTTGGATTGAACAAGACTTATACGGCGCAGTGCGTCAGGCCAAAGCGGGCAAAAAGCCGTTTATTTTGCACGATGGCCCTCCTTATGCCAATGGCAGTATTCATATTGGTCACTCGGTGAATAAGATCTTAAAAGACGTCATCGTAAAATCTAAAGGCTTATTAGGGTATGACTCTCCCTACATTCCCGGTTGGGACTGTCACGGCTTGCCGATTGAATTAAAAGTAGAAGCAAAAATTGGTAAGCCCGGCGTTAAAGTGTCAGCGGCTGAATTTCGCCAAGCCTGCCGTAGCTATGCGCAAACGCAAATTGAAGCGCAAAAAACCGACTTTGTCCGCTTAGGGGTATTGGCTGACTGGGAAAACCCTTATCTGACTATGGACTTTGGTACTGAAGCCAACATTATTCGTACCCTAGGTAAAATCATCGACAAGGGGCACTTGCACAAAGGTTCAAAGCCGGTGCATTGGTGTACCGATTGTGGATCTGCACTGGCTGAAGCTGAGGTTGAGCATGAAGATAAGCGCTCACCTGCAATAGATGTGCGTTTTAAAGCGGTGGATGCCACAGAGGTTGCGGCAAGCTTTGATTGTGCAGACGGCCATACCGGGCACGGATCCATGTCAGTGGTTATTTGGACCACCACACCTTGGACGCTGCCGGCTAACCGCGCCGTAGCGCTACATGGCGAACTTAGCTATGCCTTAGTACAAGTTGAAGGTGAGCAGCCTGAGCGTTTAATTGTTGCGGCGGATTTAGTGGCTGAGGTGATGGATCGCGCCGGGATTACTCATTATCACAACTTAGGCTACTGTGAGGGCGCTAAACTGGAGTTGAAGCGTTTTCAGCATCCGTTTTACCGCTTCGACGTGCCCATTGTGTTGGGGGATCACGTGACCACAGATTCGGGTACCGGTGCTGTGCATACCGCACCCGGTCATGGTCAAGAAGACTTTGTGGTGGGCCAACAATATGGCTTAGAAGTGGCCAACCCTGTGGGCGGCAATGGGGTCTATTTACCTGATACTGAATTATTTGCCGGTCAGCATGTATTTAAAGCTAATGACGCGGTAGTAGAAGCATTGAAAGAGCATGGTGCGCTATTGCACCATCACGCCATTATGCACTCGTACCCGCATTGCTGGCGCCATAAAACGCCGATTATCTTCCGTGCAACACCTCAGTGGTTTATTAGTATGGAGCAAGGCGGCTTGCGTGATAAAGCCCTTGGCGAGATTAAAAAAGTACAGTGGGTGCCAGAGTGGGGCGAAAACCGTATTCAGGCCATGGTGGAAAACCGCCCAGATTGGTGTATTTCACGCCAGCGTACTTGGGGTGTGCCCATTGCCTTATTTGTGCATAAAGATACCCAAGCGCTGCACCCGCGTGCCACTGAGCTAATGGAAGAAGTAGCCAAGCGTGTGGAAGTGGCGGGTATTCAAGCGTGGTGGGATCTAGACCCTGCAGAGTTATTGGGTGAAGAAGCTGACCAATACGATAAAGTACTGGATACTTTGGATGTGTGGTTTGACTCGGGATCTACCTTCGCCTCTGTAGTGGATGAGCGTGGTGAGTTTAACGGCCAACAGGCGGATATGTACCTAGAAGGGTCAGATCAGCACAGAGGCTGGTTTATGTCATCTTTGATGATTTCTACCGCGATTAAAGATCACGCCCCTTATCGCCAAGTGCTCACCCATGGCTTTACCGTAGACGGTAATGGCCGCAAAATGTCGAAGTCTGTGGGTAATGTGGTAAGCCCGCAGCAGGTAATGAATAAGCTGGGTGCAGATATTTTGCGCTTATGGGTGGCCAGCACCGACTATACCGGCGAAATGACGGTGTCAGATGAAATTTTAAAGCGCAGCGCCGATGCTTATCGTCGCATTCGTAATACTGCGCGCTTCTTGCTGGCGAACCTCAACGGCTTTAATCCGGCAACCGATATGGTAGCCCCCGAAGAGATGATCACCATAGACCGTTGGGCGGTGGGCCGTGCACAAGCCATTCAGCAAGAGATTACGCAGGCGTATGATGAGTACAACTTCCATTTAGTGACGCAAAAGCTGATGCAGTTCTGCTCCATCGAGATGGGCTCTTTTTATCTGGATGTCATTAAAGACCGCCAATACACTGCCAAAGCTGATGGCTTGGCCAGACGCTCTTGCCAAACGGCCTTGTATCATATTGCCGAAGCCTTAGTGCGCTGGATGGCGCCCATTATGAGCTTTACCGCCGATGAAATTTGGAACTCCTTACCCGGTGAGCGCGCACAGTTTGTGTTTACTGAAGAGTTCTATGAGGGCTTATTTGGTCTGGCCGAAGGTGAGCAACTTAATGACAGCTACTGGGCCGAGTTGCTAACTATTCGTCAAGCTGTGAATAAAGCTTTAGAGCTGGCACGTAAAGACAAAGTCATTGGCGCCGGTCTTGAAGCGAGTATTACTTTGTTTGTGGAAGAATCATTGGCCACTAAGCTTGCCTTGCTGGGCGATGAGCTGAGGTTTGTCTTGTTGACCTCAGATGTTGATATACAGCCCTTAGCGAATGCCGATGATGCCGCCGATACCGAGCTTGATGGTTTGAAGATAAATGTTGCTAAAAGTGATGCTGAAAAGTGCAGTCGCTGCTGGCACCATGTGGCTGATGTTAATGTTGAGCAAGCGGGGGTTTGTGGCCGCTGTGTCACCAATATTTCAGGAGACGGCGAAGTCCGTCAGTTTGCTTAATGACGAGACTTAAAGAAACTGGCCTGCGTTGGTGGTGGCTGGCTATCGTCGCCATTGTGATTGATCAGGTTAGTAAATGGTTAACAGTGACCCATCTTGACTATGGTTATCCTGGGGTGGAGCTCACCCCCTTTTTTAACCTAGTACATGTGTATAATCCCGGGGCGGCGTTTAGCTTTTTAGCGGAACAAGGGGGCTGGCAACGGTGGT
The DNA here is from genome assembly GCF_052084945.1 of Oceanisphaera sp. Classification (NCBI taxonomy): domain Bacteria; kingdom Pseudomonadati; phylum Pseudomonadota; class Gammaproteobacteria; order Aeromonadales; family Aeromonadaceae; genus Oceanisphaera; species Oceanisphaera sp. The sequence continues at coordinate 1,833 of NZ_JBQDEX010000051.1, read as the reverse complement.
TTTTTGCCGGTTTGGCTACGGCCGTGACCGTGCTGCTCAGTGTGTGGATGGCTAAGTTGCCCAAGGCGGCTCGCTGGTTACCAGCCGCCTATGCCTTGGTGATTGGCGGTGCTATCGGTAATGTGATTGATCGTCTCGTTTTAGGACACGTGGTTGATTTCTTAGATTTTTATGTAAATAACTGGCATTGGCCGGCGTTTAATCTTGCTGATAGCTTTATTTTTATTGGTGCAGCCATGATTATTATCGACAGTTTTAAAAAGGATAAACCCCATGACTAAGCAAATAGGTGCGCAAAGTGAAGTGGTCTTTCATTTTACCATTAAACTTGAAGATGGTTCTGTTGCCGATAGCACACAGCTTCAGGGGAAACCGGCTAAACTGACCATGGGTGATGGCAGCTTAACGCCAACCTTTGAAGCTTGCTTAATGGGATTAAGTGAAGGCGATAGTCACAGCTTTGACTTAGGGCCAGATGACGCTTTTGGGCCCGTTAATCCCAATAATATCCATTATATGGATCGCAGTAAATTTGCCACTGATATGACCCTAGAAGAGGGTGCGATTGTAGCCTTTACACAACCTAACGGGACAGAAATTCCGGGTATACTGCGCAATATTGCAGGAGATTCGGTTACAGTAGACTTTAATCATCCCTTAGCAGGACATGGCGTGACCTTTGAGGTGGAAATATTGACGGTTGACTCTGCTGCTAGTGCGCCAGAGTCGGTGACAACATAAGGAGCCTGAAGTGGATATTTTACTTGCCAACCCCCGTGGTTTTTGTGCCGGCGTTGATCGGGCGATTAGCATAGTGCAAAGCGCGTTAGAGAAATTTGAAGCGCCGATTTATGTCCGTCACGAAGTGGTGCATAACCGCTATGTGGTTAATAAACTCAAAAATGCTGGGGCGGTATTTGTAGAAGAGCTCGATCAGGTGCCTGACGATAATATCGTTATTTTCTCGGCGCATGGTGTGTCTAAAGCGGTGCGAGAAGAGGCAAAAAACCGTGGGCTAAAAGTGTTTGACGCCACTTGCCCCTTGGTGACTAAAGTGCATATGGAAGTACACCGCGCCAGCAAAAAAAATATAGAGACCATACTGATTGGCCATGCAGGCCACCCAGAAGTAGAAGGCACCATGGGGCAGTATGAAAGTGCCACAGGTGGTATGTATTTAGTCGAAAACGCCGCCGATGTAGCGACCTTGCAGGTTAACGACCCCGAGAACCTGACCTTTGTAACGCAAACCACGCTCAGTGTTGATGAAACTTCCGATGTGATTGATGCCTTGCGTGCGCGCTTTCCAGCCATTGTTGGCCCACGTAAAGACGACATTTGCTATGCCACGCAAAATCGTCAAGACGCGGTGCGAGAATTGGCGGCTAAAGTGGATGTGATGTTAGTAGTAGGCTCTAAAAACTCCTCTAACTCAAATCGCTTGCGGGAGTTGGCAGAAAAAATTGGCACCCGTGCCTACTTAATTGATTGCGTAGAAATGATTGATGCCGCTTGGATTGAAAACGTGGCACGCATTGCCGTGACGGCCGGGGCGTCGGCACCCGAAATTTTGGTGCAAGAGGTGATTGATCACTTGAAGTCTCTTGGCGGTCAAACAGTGATTGAGCACCCCGGGCGTGAAGAAAATATTGTGTTTGAAGTTCCTGCCGAGCTAAAAGTAAAGCAAGTCTCTTAAAAGATAGCTGGTAGCGTTAAGCTGAAAGCTAGAAGAAGACACTAATCTAAACAGCGCCTACATAGGCGCTGTTTTTCTTTAACGTAAGGCGTACAGCGTAAAACATACCGCGTTGTTTTAGCTCGGCGCTGTATTTA
>NZ_JBQDEX010000050.1:0-17798 GCF_052084945.1 Oceanisphaera sp. | reverse complement strand
AAAAAAAGGAGGCCGAGGCCTCCTTTTTTGCATACTTGTAAGTACTAATTAAGCAACGATTTTCGCTACAACACCAGCACCAACAGTACGACCACCTTCACGGATAGCAAAACGTAGACCGTCTTCCATCGCGATAGGAGCAATCAGAGTAACAACCATGTGTACGTTGTCACCAGGCATTACCATCTCTACGCCTTCTGGCAATTCGATAGTACCAGTCACGTCAGTTGTACGGAAGTAGAACTGTGGACGGTAGCCTTTAAAGAAAGGAGTGTGACGACCACCTTCTTCTTTTGACAGAACATAGATTTCTGATTCAAAAGTAGTGTGTGGAGTAATAGAACCTGGCTTAGCAAGAACCTGGCCACGCTCAACGTCTTCACGCTTAGTACCACGTAGAAGAACACCAACGTTCTCACCTGCACGACCTTCGTCAAGCAGCTTACGGAACATTTCTACACCAGTACAAGTAGTCTTAGTTGTGTCCTTGATACCAACAACTTCAAGTTCTTCACCAACCTTGATGATACCGCGCTCAACACGACCGGTAACAACAGTACCACGGCCTTGAATTGAGAACACGTCCTCGATTGGTAGCAAGAAAGCACCGTCAACAGCACGCTCAGGATCAGGGATGTAAGAATCAAGAGCTGCAGCCAACTCAACGATCTTCTCTTCCCACTCTGGCTCGCCTTCTAGGCCTTTCAGTGCAGAACCTTGGATTACTGGAGTGTCATCACCTGGGAAGTCGTACTCAGACAACAACTCACGGATTTCCATTTCTACCAGCTCAAGTAGCTCTTCATCGTCAACCATGTCACATTTGTTCATGAATACAACGATGTAAGGAACGCCAACCTGACGTGCTAACAGGATGTGCTCACGAGTCTGTGGCATAGGACCATCAGTAGAAGCAACAACCAAGATTGCGCCGTCCATTTGAGCAGCACCGGTGATCATGTTTTTAACATAGTCGGCGTGACCTGGGCAGTCTACGTGTGCGTAGTGACGAGATTCAGTATCGTACTCAACGTGAGAAGCAGCGATGGTTATACCACGTGCTTTTTCTTCTGGTGCGTTATCGATTTGAGCGTAGTCGCGAGCGCTACCACCCATTTTCTTTGCTAATACAGTAGTAATAGCAGCAGTCAGAGTTGTTTTACCGTGGTCAACGTGGCCGATAGTACCTACGTTTACGTGTGTTTTATTACGTTCAAATTTTTCTTTAGACACGGACTAGTCCTTCCTAGTTTGTTCCCACTCGCGTTGCGGTGGAAAGTTTAAACAAAGATTATTAACCTTTACGAGCAGCAATAAGCGCTTCAGCCATGCTGGCAGGTACTTCGGCGTACTTAGCAAACTCCATAGAGTAAGAAGCACGACCTTGCGACTGTGAGCGCAGGTCTGTAGCATAGCCAAACATTTCAGATAGCGGAATCATGGCATTAATTATTTTGCCTGATGTGCCATCTTCCATGCCTTCGATGATACCACGGCGACGATTAACGTCACCAATTACATCACCCATATACTCTTCTGGCGTTTCTAATTCAACCTTCATCGTAGGTTCAAGTAGCACGGGGTTACATTTCATAAACCCCTCTTTAAATGCCATCGATCCTGCGATTTTAAAGGCCATCTCAGAAGAGTCAACATCATGATAAGAACCATCGTACAGGGTGACCTTGATATCTTCGATTGGATAACCGGCCAATACCCCCTGTCTCATTTGTTCTTGAATACCTTTGTCTACTGACGGGCAATACTCTTTTGGTACTGCACCGCCAACAATGGCATTCACAAACTCATAGCCAGTACCGGCCGCTTGTGGCTCAATCTTGATCCACACGTGACCAAACTGCCCTCGACCACCTGATTGACGTACGAACTTGCCTTCCTGCTCAACGCTACCGCTAATACTTTCACGATAGGCTACCATGGGCTTACCCACGTTCGCTTGTACGTTGAACTCACGCTGCATTCTATCTACCAAAATATCGAGGTGCAACTCACCCATACCAGCAATGATAGTTTGACCTGATTCTTCATCGGTCTGTACGCGGAAAGACGGGTCTTCCTGCGCTAGGCGCCCCAAGGCCAGACCCATTTTTTCTTGGTCGGCTTGAGTTTTAGGTTCCACTGCAACGGAAATTACCGGCTCAGGGAATTCCATACGCTCCAGTATGATAGGCGCATTCTGGGCACACAAGGTGTCACCCGTGGTTACGTCTTTCAAACCAATGGCGGCGGCGATATCACCAGCACAGACGGATTTAATTTCTTCACGCTTATTAGCATGCATCTGTACGATACGACCGAAGCGCTCGCGCTTACCCTTAACGGAGTTCATTACGGTATCTCCAGTGCTTACTACACCCGAGTACACGCGGAAAAACGTTAGGCTACCCACAAATGGATCAGTCGCAATCTTAAATGCGAGGGCAGAGAAAGGCGCCTCATCGCTGGCAGGACGAGTTTCTGGCGATTCACCGTCCACTTTGGTACCAGCAATAGCAGCCACTTCAACCGGAGACGGCAGATAATCAATCACAACGTCTAGCATGGCTTGCACGCCTTTATTTTTAAAGGCGGTGCCACAGGTCACTAGAATAATTTCGCTATTAAGTACGCGCTGACGTAAACCGGCTTTAATTTCGGCTTCCGTTAGCTCATTACCTTCTAGGTACTTATCCATCAGTTCATCGTTAGCTTCGGCCGCAGCCTCTACCATGTTCTGACGCCATTCTTCGGCTAGTTCACGCAGATTGTCGGGAATATCGTAATATACGAAACTGGTCCCGTGATTATCATTATCCCAGTCGATAGCTTTCATCTTGACCAGATCGATTACGCCTTTGAAGTCTTCTTCAGAGCCGATCGGTAACTGCACAGGAACTGGCTCACCTTTTAGGCGGCTTTTTATCTGTGAAACTACACGCAAGAAGTCAGCCCCGGTACGGTCCATTTTATTAACAAACGCAATACGCGGAACATGGTATTTATTCGCCTGACGCCATACGGTTTCAGACTGCGGCTGAACGCCCCCCACGGCACAGTAAACCATAACGGCACCATCGAGGATCCGCATAGACCGTTCAACTTCAATGGTGAAGTCAACGTGCCCAGGGGTATCGATGATGTTGATACGGTGCTGCGGGTACTGGTGCTCCATCCCATCCCAAAAACAGGTAGTTGCCGCAGAGGTGATAGTAATACCACGCTCTTGCTCTTGCTCCATCCAGTCCATGGTGGCAGAACCCTGGTGAGTTTCGCCAATTTTATGGTTTACACCGGTATAAAACAGCACCCGCTCTGTGGTGGTGGTTTTACCAGCATCAATGTGAGCACTAATACCAATGTTGCGATAGCGCTCAATTGGGGTTGTACGAGCCACAATAAAATCCTCTTGCTAAGGTCAATACCCTTAGTAGGCAATTAAAGGGGTGTGCAAACTGCACACCCAACCAATTACCAGCGGTAGTGTGCAAACGCTTTGTTTGCTTCAGCCATACGGTGCACGTCTTCACGCTTCTTAACCGCAGAACCTTTGTTATCAGCAGCATCTATCAGCTCACCCGCTAGGCGTTGAGCCATAGATTTTTCACCACGCTTACGCGCAGAGTCTACTAACCAGCGCATGCCTAAAGCATTACGACGCACTGGGCGTACTTCTACTGGCACCTGGTAGGTAGAACCACCTACACGGCGCGATTTAACTTCAACTGTAGGACGAATATTTTCGAGTGCTTCTTCAAACAGCGCTAGATGCTCTTTGCCACTTTTAGTAGCAGCTGCTTCTAGAGCTGTGTAAACAATAGCTTCTGCGGTAGATTTTTTACCGTCAATCATCAAAATGTTTACAAATTTTGCCAGCAAATCGGATCCAAACTTAGGATCTGGTAATATTTTACGCTGGCCGATCACGCGACGTCTTGGCATTGCAAATTCTCCGTAACTTCAGGGATAACCCAAAACACAATGTGTTATTGAATAAAATGTTTGGCCTTACTTAACAGAGAACTATTAAGCCTTAGGTTTTTTAGCGCCGTACTTAGAACGACCCTGGCGACGAGCAGAAACACCTGAGGTGTCTAGCGCGCCACGAACGGTGTGGTAACGCACACCTGGTAAATCTTTAACACGACCACCGCGAATAAGCACAACAGAGTGCTCTTGCAGGTTGTGGCCTTCACCACCAATGTATGAGTTCACCTCAAAACCATTGGTTAGACGAACACGACATACTTTACGCAGTGCAGAGTTCGGCTTTTTTGGAGTGGTGGTGTATACGCGGGTACATACGCCGCGTTTTTGCGGGCACGCTTCCAACGCTGGTACGCTGCCTAAAGCAACGACTTTTTTGCGTGGTTTGCGAACCAGCTGATTAATTGTAGTCATTAACAGCTCCTGAAAATATATCGTTCTACAGTTGTGAAGAAACGTTCCCCAAAAGTGGGGACGCAAAATTCTATGCTTGCTACGCCCTTGAGTCAAGATTTATACAATTATTGCTCGAAGATTTATCGTTATTAGTCGATTTTTATCGAAATTGTATATTACCAAGCCTGTGGGCTCCCCCATTCTGCCACTAATGTGACCCAGTCGGCCATACAAATAAGTTTTCCTACTTGATGGGTTAAGCCTCGGGCGGCTAAATCCTCTTGCATCACATACAAGCGGCCTTGGCGTGCCAGTGTATGTAAATGATCTTGCCATGCCGATGACACAGCGGTGCTAACGCTGGCGGCAATCACTGCATCTTGCCATAACAACATCTGATCATTTGGTTGCATTTGCGATAGCGCCTGATTGAGCGCTTGATGGCTAAAAGGGGAGTGTTTAATGGTGTGTATCATTATGCCCTCAAAAGCTAAGCCGTACTTGATAATCGCTCAAGCACTGTTGCCACTGGCTAGCGCAAACCATATGAGCGGCTATCCCTATTTGTGCCGAGGTCAAACCGCGCTCCGCTAATGACTGCTCGCAAACATAAACGTGTTCTACATCATAGAGTTCGAGTAAACCAAAAGTAGGTGCGTAATCTCGTCCAAGAATAGCGTTAGGAGCTTGTCCGGTTAGCAACTGATAAACACCGTCATCAACAAAAAACAGCCCAATATTTTCACTGAGTGCCGACGTTGCCAACGCCGCATCTAGGCCCTCTCGACCCGATGCACTGCCATGAGGTGGGGTCCTAAATATAAAGGCGACCTTGTTCATAATAACCATCTCATCAGCGAGTCCCATTAAAATTGTACCACTCGGTCGGCCGTTAGCGCCGCTGTTGCCAGCTGCCCTAGTCCTGTCATACAAAAAGGCGCCGCTACATTCCACTGTGCTTGTGTAGCATGGTCTGCTGATGCCTGATCGCAAATACCACGGCGCAAGGCGGCAGCCACGCATACATCTAGCGTTATGTGATGCAAGGTGGCAAATTCAACCCAAGCTTGCTGTAAATCAGCCTCATCGGCTGCTGGCTGCACCATCTGATTGGCATTATGGACGCCGTCTTGATAAAAAAAGACATGACTAATGACATGACCTTGCGCTATTACCGCACAAGCAAACCGATAGGCATCTGCTGCCGATTGAGTGCCATAACAAGGGCCTGTAACCAATAAAGCAAACCGCAGCTTAAGTGGCGTCATAACCAGCCTCTTTATTATTTAACAGTACGATTATTTAACGTAAGCAATCGCTTCTACTTCAACTAACACATCTTTTGGCAAGCGCGCTGCTTCTACACAAGAACGCGCCGGTGCACCTAATGTGAAGTAGCTGGCATACACTTCATTAAAGGTTAAAAAGTTATTCATATCAGATAGGTAGCAAGTAGTTTTGAGTACGCTTGATGCATCAGCGCCCGCCTCTTTTAATACCGCCAATAAATTATTCATTACTTGTATGGTTTGGGCTTCAATACCGCCGTCAACCACTGTCATGCTGACGGGATCGAGCGGGATCTGGCCTGAAGTATACAAAGTGTTACCAATACGCGTGGCTTGTACATAAGGACCAATAGCAGCAGGGGCGTGTTCGGTCGCAATGATCGTTTTAGTCATGAGAGCTCCTAGTGGGTTGGCCTAGATGTTATCGCCTACCCAGTGATATATAACAAAGTGTAATAGAGCCATGCAGCACAAACGCTAACACCACTCACTGCCTCTGATCATCAACTGATGATGACAGATGTCAATAAAAAAACCGCCTGAAGGCGGTTTTTGGTATCTAGCTAACATTCTGCCTTTAAGGGCGTAGCGATTTTTCACCGCGTGATACACCACAAACACCACTGCGTACCACTTCAACTACTTCGGTTACATCAGTCATGTTACGAATAAAAGCATCCAGTTTGTCACTGGTACCTACTAACTGCACTGTGTACAGGTGGGCGGTAACATCCACAATTTGCCCCCGAAAAATATCAGCAGTGCGTTTAACTTCATCACGATTGGCACCGTCGGCCCGCACTTTTACTAACACGATTTCGCGCTCAATGTGGCTACCTTCACTTAAATCACTTACTTTAAGCACATCCACTAGCTTATTCAGCTGTTTAGTAATTTGCTCTATTTCACGCTCGTTACCTGTGGTGACTAACGTCATACGCGACAAAGTAGGATCTTCCGTTGGCGCCACTGTGAGGGTTTCAATGTTATATGCCCGCTGAGAGAATAATCCAACCACTCGACTCAAGGCGCCAGATTCGTTTTCCAGCAGCAGGGATATGATACGTCGCATTAGGTTCTCTCCGTTTTACTTAAAAACATTTCATCCATGGCACCAGTTTTAATGTGCATCGGATAAACATGCTCTTCGGGGTCGATCAAAATATCCATAAACACCAGCTTATCAGTCATTGAGAAGCATTTCTCTAATGCCGCATCCAGCTCTTTAGGATCGGAGACGCGAATACCGACATGGCCATATGCCTCGGCCAGCTTCACAAAGTCGGGCAAAGAGTCCATGTAAGAATGACTTTCACGGCCTTCATAGAACATTTTCTGCCACTGTTTTACCATGCCTAAGGAGTGGTTATTCATGGAGATAATTTTGACCGGTATGTTGTACTGCATACAGGTAGAAAGCTCTTGAATATTCATCTGAATAGAGCCATCACCGGTCACACACACCGATATTGCATCGGGCCGCGCCATTTGCGCACCCATAGCAGCGGGTAAACCAAAGCCCATGGTGCCCAAACCACCGGAGTTAATCCACTGACGAGGTTTATCAAAGGGATAGTAGAGTGCAGCAAACATTTGGTGTTGCCCCACATCAGAGCTGACCATGGCTTCACCTTTGGTGATGCGATACACAGACTCAATCACCTGCTGGGGCTTAATGTGCTGTTCACTGGTGGTATATTTCAAGCAATCACGCGAGCGCCATTGCTCAATTTGTTCCCACCAGTCACTCATCGCTTGGGCATCGGTTTGTAAACCTAGCTCACGAATAATACCCAGCATTTGACTTAATACCGTATCAGCTGAGCCCACAATGGGAATATGCGCTTGAATGTTTTTAGAGATAGACGTCGGATCCACATCCACATGCACTACAGTGGCGTGCGGACAGAACTTAGCAACATTGTTGGTTACCCTGTCATCAAAGCGCGCACCAATGGCCAAAATAAGATCGGAATTATGCATCGACTTATTGGCTTCATAAGTCCCGTGCATCCCTAACATGCCAACAAATTGTTTATGAGTACCAGGCATTACGCCCAAGCCCATTAAAGTGTTGGTCACTGGAAGATTAAACTTCTCGGCCAGCTCAATAACCAGCGCACTCGCCTCAGAGGTAACAGCCCCGCCCCCTACATACATAATGGGCCGCTTCGCTTTAGCTAAGGCGGTCATGGCTTTTTTTATCTGCCCTTTATGTCCGGCGCTAGAGGGATTATAAGAGCGCATTTCAACCGAGCTAGGATACACGTAAGGATGCTTCTCTAGTGGGTTTTGTACGTCTTTTGGCAAATCAACTACCACAGGGCCTGGGCGACCACTGGCGGCAATGTAGTAGGCTTTTTTAATCGCCATCGGAATATCAGATGCTTTTTTGCATAAAAAGCTGTGCTTAACGATGGGGCGAGAAATACCAATCATATCGGTTTCTTGGAAGGCATCATCACCAATATAAGAAGTAGGCACCTGACCCGATAAAATCACCATAGGGATAGAGTCCATGGCGGCGGTGGCAATACCGGTAATGCAGTTAGTGGCCCCTGGACCTGACGTCACCAATACCGTGCCGACCGTACCGGTAGCTCGGGTATAGCCATCGGCCATGTGTACGGCCGCTTGCTCGTGGCGCACCAATACATGTTCTATTTTACTGTTTTCAAATAAGGCGTCATAGATATCAAGCACTGAACCGCCGGGGTAACCGAATAAATGCTCGACTCCCTGATCTTCCAGCGCCCGAACCACCATTTGTGCGCCTGATAACATCTCCATGATAAGCCCTCCAGGCTTTATACTTTATTTACTCTGCTCATTATATGCTTAAACCACTCAGCTACCTGCGGCAATTCAAGACCAGCAATTTTATCTAAAAAACAAATACGTCTGCTAGATAGAGGATAAACAAGCAGAAAAGGGAAGAAAATTTACCTTAACCTGCTTTAAATCTCTTGTCTATGCGCTTTACGCAAAGCACAGCTAATCACGCTTTAAGCGCCATACACTCACTCGCTACAAGAGCGATTTTCATCAAAAAGCCGTTCATTAAAAAAACCAGCAAGCGCTGTGCTTCTTATGTCATTCTGCCGCCTTTATAAGCTACTGACCAATGAGCAACCAAGATAAACATCAGGTGTTTATAACGTAACAAAGCAAATTAACAAAATAATAAACCACCAACCACTAACATTAAAAAGCTAATAGCTAACAATGCAGCCAATTACCTCTGTAATACCGAGTGACTGTTGCTTTTAAATATGCCCTAAAATGTTGACAGCGTCACAATTTACCGTTATTTGTATACTGTTGTTAACGAATTTATTATTTGATGATGAGAGTTATGTCTAATTTTATTCAGCTACTACTGCTATTAAACTCACAGGTGCTTACGCGCACGGGGCGAGCGTAGCTGGAATTCATCATCCATATATTTTTATAAAAACCCGTGCCAGCAGCACGGGTTTTTTATGTGCGGCGCAGACGGTGCAGCAAACTAAGGGGAAAGCGACATGTCGAACCAGGTCATCATTTTCGATACTACTTTGCGAGACGGCGAGCAGGCGCTTTCCGCCAGCCTAACAGTCAAAGAAAAACTACAAATTGCTTACGCTCTAGAACGCCTCGGTGTAGATATTATGGAGGTAGGCTTTCCTATTTCGTCGCCAGGTGATTTTGAGTCGGTGCAAACCATAGCTCGTCATATAAAAGACAGTCGAGTGTGTGCGTTATCACGAGCTTTAGAAGCCGATATCGATGCCGCGGGTGAGGCACTTAGAGTTGCGGATCAATTTCGTATTCATACCTTTATTTCTACCTCTGATATTCATGTGCAAAGTAAACTACGCAAAGAGTTTGGCTCAGTTTTAGAAATGGGCGTTAATGCGGTAAAACATGCGCGTCGCTACACCGATGATGTCGAGTTTTCTTGCGAAGATGCTGGTCGTACACCTATAGATAACCTATGCCGCATGGTCGAGGCGGTGATTAAGGCCGGTGCCACCACGGTCAACATTCCTGACACAGTCGGTTATACTGTGCCTAGCGAGTTCGGCAATATTATAGAAATGCTGTTCAACCGCGTACCTAACATTGATAAGGCGGTTATTTCAGTGCATTGCCATGATGATTTAGGCATGTCTGTGGCTAACTCCATTGCGGCCATTCAGCAGGGTGCTCGCCAAGTAGAATGCACTATTAACGGCATTGGCGAGCGAGCAGGCAATTGCTCGTTAGAAGAAATTGCCATGATCTTAAAGACACGCCATGAGCTGTTGGGCGTGAATACGAACATTAAGCATCAAGAGATTTACCGTACTAGTCAGTTAGTGCGCAACTTATGCAATATGCCGGTGCAGCCTAATAAAGCCATTGTGGGCGCGAATGCCTTTTCACATTCTTCTGGCATTCACCAAGACGGCGTGCTGAAGAGTAAAAATACCTACGAAATTATTACTCCTGAAAGCATAGGCGTGCAAAAAAACGAACTGAACTTAACCTCACGTTCGGGTCGTCATGTAATTAAACACCGCATGAGCGAGCTAGGCTATAGCGAGCAAGACTATGAGTTAGATGCCTTGTACGACAGCTTCTTAGCTTTAGCTGATCGTAAGGGCCAAGTGTTTGATTATGATTTAGAAGCCTTGGTGTTTTTCAGCCAAATTCACGAAGAGCCTGAGCAGTTCAAATTAAAATACGTCAGCGTACAATCGGGCAGCAATGTAATGGCTACCGCCAGTGTACGTATGGAAGTGGGTGACGAAGTAGTTAATGAAGCCGCCGTAGGTAATGGCCCTGTAGATGCCGTTTATCAGTGTATTAATCGTATAACAGGCTACAACATTAGCGTGGATAAATATGAGCTACAAAGCAAAGGCGAAGGCAAAGATGCCTTAGGCCAAGTGGATATTGTGGCTACTTATAAAGAACGTAACTTCCACGGCATGGGCTTAGCCACCGATATTGTAGAATCATCTGCGCAAGCCTTAGTGCATGTTATTAATAGTGTTTATCGTGCCGAGCAAGTAGCAGAGAAGAAAAAAGAAGCAATTCAAAAGAAAATTCGTATGGAGACAGTGTGAGTATGAGCGCAAGTTATAAAGTCGCGGTTTTACCCGGCGACGGCATAGGCCCAGAAGTGATGGCAGAAGCCCTTAAAGTACTCGATAAAGTACAAAGCGAGTTTGGCTTTACCCTCGAACTAAGCCACTTTGATGTGGGTGGCGTGGCCATCGATAATCATGGCACCCCGCTGCCTGCCGCGACCTTAGCTGGCTGTGAAGCGGCTGATGCGGTGCTATTTGGCTCGGTAGGCGGCCCTAAGTGGGAGCATCTGCCCCCCAACGATCAACCCGAGCGCGGTGCCCTACTGCCTTTGCGTGGCCACTTTAAGTTATTTTGTAATATGCGCCCAGCACGCATTTATGAAGGCTTAGAAGACTTCTCTCCATTGCGTGCCGATATTAGTGCTCGCGGCTTCGACATCGTCTGTATGCGCGAGCTCACCGGTGGCATCTACTTTGGCCAACCCAAAGGCCGTGAAGGCGAAGGCGCTCAAGAAAAAGCCTTTGATACTGAAGTGTATCACCGCTATGAAATTGAACGCATTGCCCGCTTAGCCTTTGAGGCAGCCCAAGGCCGCCGTGGCATTGTCACTTCTGTCGATAAAGCCAACGTACTGCAAGCCTCAATCTTGTGGCGTGAAGTGGTCATTGAGGTGGCTAAAGACTACCCAGATGTCACCTTAAACCACATCTATATTGATAACGCCACCATGCAGCTTATTAAAGACCCATCACAGTTTGATGTCATGCTGTGCTCTAATTTGTTCGGCGATATTATCTCTGATGAAATGGCCATGCTCACCGGCTCTATGGGGCTGCTGCCATCGGTAAGCTTAAACGATCAAGGCTTTGGCTTGTATGAGCCCGCTGGTGGTTCGGCACCGGATATTGCCGGTAAAGGTATCGCCAACCCTGTGGCACAAATTTTATCTGCCGCACTCATGCTACGCTACAGTTTTAAAGAAGAAGCGGCGGCACAGGCAATAGAACGCGCTATTAGTGAGACCTTATCTGAGGGCTACTTTAGTGGTGATTTATATAAAGCCGATGCTAAGCACCCCGTACAAACCACAGTGCAAATGGGTGAGCACATCGCTAACCGCATCAGGAGAGCAAGCTAATGGCTAAGACCCTTTATGAAAAAGTATTCGACGCCCATTTGGTTCGTAATGAAGCCGGCGAAACGCCGCTGCTTTATATCGACCGCCATTTAGTACATGAAGTGACCTCACCACAAGCCTTTGATGGTTTACGTGAAAAGGGCCGTAAGCTGCGTCGCCCCGATCGCACCTGGGCGACCATGGATCACAACGTATCGACCGAAACCAATGACATTGCCGCCTCCGGTGAAATGGCCCGCATTCAAATGGAAACCTTAGCCAAAAACTGTGAAGAGTTTGGCGTCCCTTTATATGACTTACACCATAAATATCAAGGCATAGTGCACGTTATTGGCCCAGAGCTTGGCTTAACTCTTCCCGGCACCACTATAGTATGCGGTGACTCACATACCGCGACCCATGGTGCCTTTGGTGCCTTGGCGTTTGGTATTGGAACCTCAGAAGTTGAGCATGTAATGGCCACCCAGACCCTCAAACAGGGTCGTGCTAAAACCATGAAAATTCAGGTGAATGGCCAGCTTAACCCCGGCATTAGTGCCAAAGACGTGGTATTGGCCATTATTGGTAAAGTCACCCACGCTGGCGGTACCGGTTATGTCGTGGAATTTTGTGGCAGCGTTATTGAGGCGCTGTCTATGGAATCACGCATGACCATTTGTAATATGGCCATCGAGTTAGGTGCAAAAGCGGGCTTAATTGCTCCTGACCAGACAACTTTTGATTATCTGAAAGATACCCCTTTTGCCCCTAAAGGCGATGATTGGGATCAGGCAGTGGCACAGTGGAAGACGCTAAAATCTGACGCCAATGCTCAGTTTGACGCTGTAGTGGAACTTGAAGGTAGCGAAATAGCCCCCCAAGTCACCTGGGGCACCAACCCAGGCCAGGTGATGGCCGTCAATGGCACCATTCCCAAGCCAGAAGCCATGACAGATGCCATTGAGCGCCACACCGCAGAACGTTCGCTGAAATACATGGCATTATCCGGTGGCACTAAGCTAACAGACGTCAGTATTGATAAAGTCTTTATTGGCTCGTGCACCAATAGTCGTATTGAAGACTTACGCGCCGCAGCCGACATTGCCAAAGGCCGCACCGTGGCTGCAGGAGTGCAGGCGTTAGTGGTACCCGGTTCACAGCAAGTAAAAGCTCAGGCTGAAGCAGAAGGGTTAGATAAAATCTTTACTGAAGCCGGCTTTGAGTGGCGCTTGCCCGGTTGTTCTATGTGCTTAGCCATGAACAACGACCGCTTATTGCCTGGCGAGCGCTGTGCCGCCACCAGTAACCGTAACTTTGAAGGCCGCCAAGGCCGCGGTGGTCGTACTCATTTAGTGAGCCCAGCTATGGCGGCAGCTGCCGCTGTATTCGGACACTTCGTCGACATTCGTGACTTATAAGGGACAGAAGATGAGCGGATTTAAGCAATTAACCGGTATTGCCGCCCCGTTAGATGAGGCGAACGTGGATACCGATCAAATTATTCCTAAGCAGTTTCTGCAAAAAGTAACACGCTCAGGGTTTGGTAAGCATTTGTTTCATGACTCGCGCTTTTTAGATGAAGCCGGCGACCAGCCTAACCCTGAGTTTGTGCTCAATAAAGCGCCCTTTGATAAAGCGGTGATTTTATTAGCGCGTGAAAACTTTGGTTGTGGTTCAAGCCGTGAACACGCTCCGTGGGCGCTGGCTGACTTTGGCCTACAAGCCGTTATTGCTCCAAGTTTTGCCGATATTTTCTATGGTAATGCGATTAACAATGGCATGGTGCCCGTTAAGTTAGCCGACACTGAAGTAGACGCACTGTTTGCCTATGTGACTGCAAACCCTAGCGCCGACGTCACCGTAGATTTAGAAGCGCAACAAGTACGTGCAGGTGAGCTTAGTTTCTCATTTGAAATTGATGAGTTTCGCCGCTACTGCCTACTCAATGGGCTAGACAGCATAGGTCTTACGTTACAGCATCAAACGCAAATTGACAGCTTTGAAGCCAAGCAACCTAGCTGGTTATAAACGAATAGTCTAGTCACTCGTATCCCTTAACAAAACCGAGCCATGCGCTCGGTTTTTGTTTATATTACAGCGTATTATTAGCGCACAGCACTTAAACTGAATGCGACTACATCGGTTGTGCTACCAGAGTCAACTCGTAACACTGAAGCGATGGCTTTAAGCGGCTCAACATTATTATCGGCAGAAGGCATCACTAACTGCCACTCCTCGCCTAATTGACACTGTCCACTTGTCACTTCAACTAATGCACCTGTAGCACTAATATTTCGGCATAGTCCTTCTACTCTGGTATGGGCATTCGCTAAAATAATTTTAGTGTTGAGCGCCATACGCTGAAAAGAACGCTGATCATGATTCGCAGTTAGCATAATTACCTTCCTTGTAAGTCTTAGAGTATATGACACTAGTTTAGCTTGCGGAATAAAACTACAATAGCACAGTGCAAACGAGGTGCGGCTAACCGCTGAGAACAGACTCGTGTCACCGACTCGGTTTAACCCGACTCCCCCGTGACGCTCTCGGCTCTATTTTATTTATCAGGAGTGTCCATTGAACAAACTTGTTATTGCTCTGTCTTTACTTCTAAGCAGCCAAGCCCTAGCAGAAACGTCCACCCTCACTGTTTATACATATAGCTCATTTGCTTCTGATTGGGGTCCAGGACCGGCAATAAAACAGGCTTTTGAGAGTAAATGTGGTTGTGAGATTAAATTAGTGGCGTTAGATGACGGTGTGTCGATTTTAAATAGACTCAAATTAGAAGGTAAGCGTACCAAAGCCGATGTCATCTTAGGGCTAGATAATAACCTACTACAAGCGGCCAAAAATACCGGCTTGCTGGCCAAGCATCAACAACCTCTACCCGATTTAGCTATTCCGGGTGGATGGGGTGACGCTTATTTTGTTCCCTATGACTATGGCTATTTTGCTTTTATCTACAATGCCGATAAACTCGATAACCCTCCCAAAAGTTTTAATGAACTGCTTGAACGTCCCGAGCTAAGCTTACTGTATCAAGACCCGCGTACCAGTACTCCAGGGCAAGGATTAATGCTGTGGGTACAAAAGCTATATGGTGACCAAGCGCCTGATGTATGGCAAAACCTTGCTAAGCGTACCGTGGCCGTCACCAAGGGTTGGAGCGAGTCTTATGGTATGTTTCTTAAAAATGAAGCCGATCTCGTGCTCTCTTATACCAGTTCACCGGCCTATCATATTGAAGCGGAACAAGAGCACCAATACCAAGCGGCGGCTTTTTCAGAAGGTCATTACCTACAAGTCGAAGTGGCGGCTAAGCTGAAAACTAGCCAAGAGCCCGAGCTTGCTGAGCAGTTTATGCAATTTATACTCACGCCCGATTTTCAAGAACAGATCCCCACGGGAAATTGGATGTACCCTGTTATAGATACTCCCCTTCCCGCGAGCTTTAATCGCTTAGTCCAGCCCACACAAGCGCTTAGCTTTACCACTGAGCAGGTATCTGAGCAACGTAAAGGCTGGTTAAGACAATGGCTTAACGCTGTCACCCGCTAATGAGAGGTCAATATTGGTGGTTACCCGGCAGCATAAGTTTGCTGGCCATCCTCTTACTCACAGTCGCCCCTATTATTGCGTTATTAGCACAAGGGGCTCAGCAGAGCTGGGGACTGCTGCTCAATGATCGTTACTTACACCATATTATTTGGTTTAGTTTTTATCAGGCTTTGCTGTCTACCGCACTCAGTTTAATGCTGGCTATTCCGCTGGCTCAGGCGCTATCACGACGTCACTTTATTGGCAGAAGCTTATTATTACGGTTATTTGGCTTGTCGTTAGTACTGCCGGTGATCTTGGTGGTATTTGGTATTGTCACCGTACACGGCAGACAAGGCTGGGTTAATCAGCTGTTGCAAGCTCTCGGCTTTGACTCTGTAGGGTACCTATATGGCCTTACTGGTATTTTGCTGGCACACGTATTTTTTAATATGCCCTTAGCGGCGCGCATTATTCTACAGAGTATTGAGCGTATTCCTGCTAGCCATTGGCGTATGGCCAGTCAACTGGGGTTTAGCCCTTGGCAGCTTTTTATCCGCTTAGAATGGCCGAATATTCGCAGTGCGCTTCTAGCATTAGCTAGCATGATTTTTATGTTATGTTTTACCAGCTTTGCCACCGTAATGGCCTTAGGCGGTGGCCCCAAATCCACCACCTTAGAAGTCGCGATTTATCAGGCACTGCGCTTTGATTTCGATCTGCCTTTTGCCGGTATGTTGGCATTACTGCAACTGGTATTTTGTAGCGGCTTTTTACTATTACAGTATTGCGTTACCCAGCCGGCTCCTAAACCTTCTTATGCTGGAAGTAACCAGCTACGCCATGATAGAAGCTTGCTGCGGGTGCGTATTTGGGATGCCTTGATCCTCTGTATTTGCTTGAGTATTTTTCTGCCCCCGTTACTGGCCATTATTAGCAGCGGCATTAATCCCACCCTCTTGGGCACGTTAACCTCTCCCACATTATGGCACGCAACGCTGACCTCACTCTTGATTGCGAGCGCCGCGGCCCTGCTCTGCGTACTGGTGACGGTTGGCTTATTAACAAGTAGCCGCTATTTACGTTTGCAGCTACAGCACAAGAGGATGGCGAACCTGATGGAGGCCAGCGGCTCTGCCATTTTAGTGCTGCCCGCCGTGGTCCTTTCTACTGGGCTATTTATTTTATTACGCAATGTGGCAGATGTGTTTACGCTGGGTCCCATATTGGTACTGCTGGTCAATGCACTCATGGCGCTGCCTTATGGCTTGCGTACCTTACAGCAGCCCATGGAACAGGTTAGCCATCAATATCATCGTTTATGTTGCAGTTTAGATATACAAGGCTGGCAGCAAATTAAGCATGTTGAATGGCCATTATTACGAAAGCCACTGGCACTCACCTTGGCACTGGCCATGATGCTGTCACTAGGCGATTTAAGCGCCATAGCTCTCTTTGGTAGTCAGTCGTTGCAAACTCTGCCATGGCTGCTCTACCAGCAACTAGGGAGCTATCAGATGGTTGAGGCCGCAGCCACCGCCCTCGTCTTATTAATCTTAAGCTTAGGGCTATTTGCACTTATTGAAGGCACATTAGGGGGCAAAGATGCTACAACTCACTAAACTCAGCGCTCATTACCCTGAGCAAGCATTATGCTTTACCTTATCGGCCAAGGCGGGGGAGGTTACCGCTCTTATTGGCCCCAGTGGTGCCGGTAAGTCCAGCCTGCTGTCCATGGTGGGTGGTTTTTCTAAGATAGATTCGGGCAAGCTACAGCATAATGAGCACTCTCTATTGTCACTGTCACCCGCCCACAGGCCGATAACAACACTCTTTCAAGATAATAACTTATTCTGGCATTTGTCAGTTTATGACAATATCGCCATCGGCTTATCGACCGCTTTACGCCTTAACTCCGCGCAAAAAGCACTTATTGCACAGGTGGCTGAACAGGTAGGGATTAGTGATTTATTATCGCGAAAACCCACCAGTTTATCAGGCGGACAACAACAACGAGTCGGTTTGGCGCGTTGCTTGGCACGCCGTCAGCCTATTTTGCTACTCGACGAACCCTTTTCCGCGCTTGATCCGGCTTTACGCTTTGAGTTATTGGATTTATTACGTAACCAAACCGATCAGCTGCAACTGACGGTATTACTGGTCACTCACCATCCAGAAGAAGCCGCCCGAGTCGCTGATAATATCGCCTTTATTTATAATGGTGCTATTTTAGAACAAGGCGCTGCCGCACTACTAGACAAGCCCTCTACCCCTGAATTAGCGGCCTACTTAGGCACAGGAAGACCAAAAAAATAAGAGTGGGCTCCCACTCTTATCACTTTATACCGATCTAGAAAAATAACTGATCAAAACTTTTCGCCACGGAATCCACGGAAGAACACGGAACAATAGAG
>NZ_JBQDEX010000049.1:8821-18239 GCF_052084945.1 Oceanisphaera sp. | reverse complement strand
ATGGATTGCCGCGTCGCTGCGCTCCTCGCAATGACGGCTCAGGGCAGCGCCCGGCGCCTAGCGCCAGGCTTTAAGACAAACCCAGAGCTTGGGTCATTGCGAGCGTAGCGCGGCAATCCATTTTGCAGGAATGCGCTACGGCTGACGCTGCACGCCGTACGTTAAAGAAAACAGGCAGCGCCTAGCGCCAAGCTTTAAGACAAATCCAAAGCGCCGTTTGTTTTGGTATGGTGCTGTGTTTTATGTAGGGGCGAATTTATTCGCACAAGTTTGAAAAATAGCGCCAAGTTTAAATATAAAAACGAGATACCGGGGCAAGCCCGGTAAGACGGGCTAAACACCGTACCCAGTCAGACGGGCTAAACACTGTATAGTGCTTAGCGCTACCTCATGCACTGCGCTTTTGTTTTTCTGACAGCTGATAGCTTCCCAAAGGGATTGGCATGCTTATTGAATGATCAGAATATTATTCTTTTATTGTTTGCGTGCCATGACTGTTGATACTCCTGCGGCTTTAAGTATGACCGCCTTAGTGAATGCTATGCCCAGTGGTGTGGTGTGGTTGGATGGCAAAGGGCGGGTGGCCTTGGTCAACCCAGCAGCGCAAAGTATGCTGGGCGAGCCTTTGCTGGGGCTGGCATGGCCAGAGGTTATTAAACGGGTATTTGCCCCGCAACCTGATGATGGCTTACAGGTGTCACTTAAAGATGGGCGGCGTATTCAGCTGGCTATTTCTCATATTGAAGGTCAGCCCGGCCAACTTATTCAACTCACCGATATGACCCCTACCCGTGAATGGGTTGATCAGCAAAGTCATGCCCAGCGCTTAGCGGCATTGGGGCAAATGGCGGCGACCTTGGCCCATCAAATTCGTACTCCTTTGTCTGCGGCCATGCTCTATGGCGCCAATTTGGCGGCACCGCACCTTAATCACAGTCAGCGTGAGCTGTTTCAACAGCGGCTGGTGGCGCGGCTACATGATATCGAGCGTCAAATAAGCGACGTTTTATTATTTGCGCGGCCAGAGCAAGCGGCGTTAGCCGATAATATTGACGTAAGTGTGTTACTGACTGACAGTGTAGAAGCGGCGAGCCCTTTGTTGGCTAGTAAGGGGGCAAGCATTTGTCTTACCGGGGTAAGTGAGGCGGGTGTTGAGCCAGTTTGCGTGTTAGGTAATGCCCATGCCTTAAAAGGTATTATGTTGAACCTGCTAGAAAACGGGGCGCAAGCAGGAGCAACTAAGTTGAATGTGCAGTTATTAAGCCAGGATAAGGAAGTAGAGATTCGGGTACAAGATAACGGTAAAGGCATGGATGATGCTGTGCTAAATAAAGTGTTTACCCCATTTTTTACTACGCGTAGCCAAGGCACTGGCTTAGGGTTAGCTGCGTTAATGGCAGTGATGCGCGCCCACCAAGGCCGAGTGTCGGTGCAGTCTGAGTTAGGTAAAGGCAGTTGTTTTAGCCTGTGGTTGCCTTGCAGCACCTAGCACCCAGCTAAATATAAGATTAAAAATTTTTGCCACGGAATATTTGAAGGGCAATGTTGAATTTTGAATGAAGTGCAAAAGATAAAACTTGGATTGCCGCGCTTCGCTCGCAAAGACGACAAAACGGGACCGTGTACTTAGAAAAAACGTAATTGCTGTTATGGGGTTGGCCCTTACCATTAAACGTTTCGTTCTTATGTTGAGTTTTTGTGGATTTAGCGGATTCCGTTGCAAAGAGGTTTTAGGTTTGGTGTTAGACATTAAGGACACTTTTATGAGCAATGATGTAGCGCCCAGTGTGGTGGATATATTAATTGTTGAAGACGATGCCGGTTTGCAAGAAGCACTGCAAGACACCTTGTTGTTAGCTGGTTATACGTGTACCGCACTAAGCAGTGCCGAAGATGCTATTGTGTATTTGCAACACAATGCCGCTAAGTTAGTGATTACTGATGTGCAAATGGCGGGCATGGATGGCTTGGGGTTATTGGAGTGGATTAATCGGCGTATTCCGGGGTTACCTGTGCTGGTGATTACAGCTTATGCTCAGGTGTCGGGGGCGGTATCGGCGATTCGGGCCGGTGCAGTAGATTATTTAGCTAAACCCTTTACGCCTGACGCTTTGCAAGCTGTGGTGTCACGTTATTTAACGCAAGATCATGAGCGCGAAGGTGACCCCATAGTAGGTGATGCCAGCAGCATTCAGCTATTACAATTGGCGACACGAGTGGCAGAGTCTGAGGCCAGCGTGATGATCAGTGGCCCTAGCGGCACGGGTAAAGAGGTGCTGGCGCGCTTTATCCATCAAAAGTCAGCGCGGGCTAAGGCGGCATTTGTAGCCATTAACTGTGCGGCTATTCCTGATAATATGTTAGAAGCCACGCTGTTTGGCTATGAAAAGGGGGCTTTTACCGGAGCGGTGCAGGCGAACCCGGGGAAGTTTGAGCAAGCCCATGGCGGCACCCTGTTGTTAGATGAAATTACCGAAATGGATTTAAGCTTGCAGGCTAAGTTGCTGCGAGTGCTACAAGAGCGAGAAGTCGAGCGCTTAGGTGGTCGTAAAACTATCCAGCTGGATGTTCGCGTTTTGGCCACCAGTAACCGAGACTTGCGCCAAGCAGTCACCGATGGCCATTTTCGAGAGGATTTGTATTATCGGTTAAATGTATTTCCACTACATTGGCCAGCCTTAGTTGAGCGCCCTGGCGATATTGTGCCGTTAGCCGAGTATTTGCTGCAGCGTCATGCCAAAGAGTTAGGCCGTGGGCCATTACAACTAAACGCACAAGCCAAGGCGCGTTTGCAGGCGTGGCACTGGCCGGGCAATGTGCGTGAGCTGGGCAATGTTATTCAGCGAGCACTTATTTTAGCGCAGGGGCATGACATTGCCGCCGCCGATATTTTACTGGATGATGCCGGTGTGCCGGCACCTGCTGCTAGTCAGCCCCCGCCCAGCTCACCAGTACCTGAGCATAAAGACGGTATGCAGCCAGTGGGTGAAGAGCAAAGCTTAGGTCGTGAGTTGGTAAGCCAAGAGCAGCAAATTATTTTAAATGCTTTGCAAACATACGGTGGCAGCCGCCAAGAAGTGGCAGACAAGTTAGGCATTAGCCCCCGAACCTTGCGTTATAAGCTGGCACGTATGCGCGAAGCTGGGGTAGAGGTTTAAGGGCAGCGCCGAGCGCCAAGCGCCCAGGACCAAGCTTACCCCTTTAGGGTAGCTGTCAGTTAAAGAATACAGCGGTTGGCGTAAAACGTATAGAAAGCCGGAAGCTGGAAGCGCTAAGCTATACAAAAACACTGCGGTACCTTTATTGTCGGTTTTACTTCCGGTTTCAAGCTTATTACTGTCTGTTAGATGGATTGCCGCGTCGCTGCGCTCCTCGCAATGACGGCTAAGCCCCTTCGGAGAGCTGTCAGTTAAAGAATACGCGCCGAGCTAGACTATAAACAGCGGTTTTGATTTTTTCGTACAGCATTCGGCTGCTTGCTTGGTGCTTGGCGCTAAATTTTCTTCACTATTTATTTTGTGCGCTTGTATATATACTGGCCTATTGTTTGCATTAACTATATTGCGATTATACTTTTTGCTTAATTTTAAGGGGATTGTTAACCATGGATGTAAAAGCTTCGGCCTTAATATCTGAAATGCAGGCGATGCAAAGCGAGCTGCAACCCTTAGCACCGGCTAATGATATTGCACAAAAACAAGATTTTTCTGCAGTATTAACCCAAGCGGTGAATAATGTGAATGCCTTGCAACACACCACGGGTGATTTGCGTAACCGCTTTGAAATGGGCGATGAAAGCGTGAGCTTAGAAAATGTGATGATTGCCGGTCAAAAGTCGAGCTTGGCTTTTGATGCAACCGTACAGGTGCGCAATAAAGTAGTAGAAGCGTACAAAACTATTATGAATATGCCGGTATAAGGATCTGATTGGTGGCTGATAATCCGTTGGTTGATACCGACAAATCTGCAGTAGCCACCAGCGAGGCCAACTCACTGGAGGCAGAAGAGCAAAAAAGCACTCCATTGGCTTTGCTGGGTAACACAGATGTGTTACGCCAAGTAATTATAGTGCTGGCGCTAGCAATTTGTTTAGCGCTGGCGGTTTTTCTATTGATGTGGGGCAAAGAGCCCGAAATGCGCCCCTTGGGTGTGTATAACAATCAAGAGCTGATTGAAACACTCGATTTTTTAGACGCGCAAAAAGTCGATTATCAAATTGATGGCAGCACAGTATTAGTACGTGCCGATGAGTTTTCTGATATTCAACTTAATTTACGTCGCTCGGGGTTAGATCAAGCCCCGCCCGAAGGCGACTCTATTTTACTATCAGATCCGGGCTTTGGTATTAGCCAACGCCTTGAGCGTGAACGCCTTAACTTAAGCCGCGAGCGTCAATTATCCCGTGTGATTGAGCAATATAACAGTGTGAGTAAGGCGCAAGTCTTGTTGGCTATTCCGCGCGAGAATGTGTTTGTACGTGATAAGCGCCAACCCAGCGCTACTGTGTTATTGAACTTGCGTCGTGGCAGTACGCTGCGCCAAGAAGAAGTGGACTCTATTGTTGATACCGTGGCCTCTGCGGTAGCCGAAATGTCTCCCGATAAAGTCACTGTGACGGATCAAAACGGACGCTTATTAAATTCAGGCTCACAAGATCCATTATCGGCCCGTACTCGTCGAGAATTTGAATTACAGCAGAAGCAAGAACGAGAATACCGACAAAAAATTGACTCTATTTTAAGTCCAGTGTTGGGTTTGGGTAATTATACGGCTGAAGTGGACTTGCGGCTCGACTTTACTCGTAAAGAACAAACCGTAAAAACCTTTAACCCTGACTTGCCCGCTGTGCGTTCAGAAATGGTGATGGAAGATAATACCTCTGGCTTGGGCGCTTTGGGTATTCCGGGGGCATTAACCAACCAACCGCCGGGTGAGTCGGATATTCCTGAAGACGCCACAGGGTTAACCGCGCAAGAAAAACGCCGTAACGAGCGCTCGCGCAAAGAGGCGACCCGTAACTTTGAGCTAGACACTACGATTAGCCATAGCCAAAGCTCGACTGGGGATATTCGCCGACTAACAGTGTCGGTGGCAGTAGATCATAAAACCATTACCAATGAAGATGGCACCACAGAGCGGGTGGCATTAAGCCAAGAAGAGCTAACGCGCATTGACCGTTTGTTGCGCGGGGGCTTAGGCTTTGATGTTAGCCGAGGCGATGCCATAGAAGTGGTAGCAGTGCCCTTTAATCGTCCGGTAATGGATGATGTTTCGGGCATCCCTTTTTATGAAAAAGCCTGGTTCTTACATCTGTTGCGCATCTTAGGTGCGGTGATTGTATTAGTGGTGCTGTTGCTTACCTTAGTGCGCCCCATGGTAAAACGCTTGCTAGGTACAGAAGAACTGCCAGAAGATGTGGATTTAGATGGGCAAAATGCCTTAATGGGCAGTGATGATTTAACCTTGCTAGCCCAGCAAGCTGAGCAAGATGAAGGTATGTTTGGTATGCGCGAAGGTCGCCTGCAGCTGCCTGATCTAAATAAAGATGAAGATGTATTGTCGGCTATTCGCGCCTTGGTAGCCAACGAGCCCGATTTAGCGGCACAAGTAGTAAGAGATTGGGTGAAGATGGATGAGTGATACCGAACAGCTAATGGTGACCGAAGATCAGCGCAAGCTGCTTGATAAAATGACCGGCACCGAAAAGGCAGCTTTGTTAATGTTAAGTTTGCGTGAAGAAGATGCCGCGCAAATTTTTCGCCATCTTGACCCTAAACAGGTGCAGCGTTTAGGGATGAAAATGGCGGCGGTGGGTGATTTTGGCCCCGATAGAGTGGGGGCGGTACACCGTTTATTTATTGAAGATATTCAGCGCTTTACCAAAATTGGAGTGGGCAGCCAAGACTTTGTGCGTAATGCCTTGGTAGCAGCTTTGGGTGAAGATAAAGCCGGGCGTTTGGTTGACCAAATTTCGGCTGGTGCAGGCTCGCGCGGCTTAGACTCATTAAAATGGATGGACGCGCGACAAGTGGCGGGCATTATTTTAAACGAGCACCCGCAAATTCAAACCATAGTGTTGTCGTACCTTGATCCGGAGCAAGCCGCCGAAATATTGCAATTATTTGCTGAGCCTGTGCGCCTTGATTTGGTAATGCGTATTGCCGAGCTTGAAGAAGTGCAACCTGCGGCCTTGCAAGAACTGAACGATATTATGGAAAAACAATTTGCCGGCCAAAGTGGTGCTAAGGCGGCGAAAATGGGCGGCCTAAAAGCGGCGGCCAATATTATGAACTACTTGGATACCTCGGTAGAAGGGGTGCTGATGGACTCTATTCGTGATGAAGACGAAGAAATGAGCATGAAGATCCAAGACTTAATGTTTGTGTTTGAAAACTTGATTGATGTGGACGACCGTGGCGTGCAGATGCTGCTGCGTGAAGTGGGCGGCGAGCTGTTACAGCGTGCATTGAAAGGGGCCGATGATCAGCTTAAAGATAAGTTCTTAAACAATATGTCTAAGCGTGCTGCTGAGTTATTGCAAGATGACCTAGAGGCCATGGGGCCGGTACGGGTGAGTGATGTAGAGCTGGCACAAAAAGAGATTTTAGCCATTGCCCGCCGCTTAGCTGATAGTGGTGATTTGATGTTAGCTAAAGGCGGCGGAGACGACTTTGTATGAGTCGTTATACTTATGGCCCTAAACCAGGGCGAGTACCGGCGGGCCCCGATGCAGGGACTGAGTCAGAAAATTGGCCTTGGCCAGATATGTCATCCACTAAGCAAGCAGCACCAGAACCTCAGGCGCTTAATATTAAGCGCGCTGTGGTATTGCCAGATCCTGAGCCTGAACAAGTTGAAACCGAGCCCGAACCATTAACTGCAGAAGCGTTAGAAGAAATACGCCAAGCCGCCTACGAAGAAGGCTTTGCAGAGGGTAAACAAGAAGGCATTAGTGCCGGGCAAGAAGAAGGGCGCTTAACTGGCTTGCAACAAGGCCACGAGGCTGGCTTAGAGCAAGGAAAAGCCGAAGGTTTGGCTGAAGGGCAGGCAGATATACAGCAACAAAGTGAACAGTGGCAAGCCTTGCTTGAACAACTACAAGAGCCTTTGGCTAAGGTAGATAAAGTGGTTGAGCAAAGCTTAGTGACTATCGCCTTAGAGCTTGCGCGTAACTTATTAAAGGCTGAGTCTAGCGCCTCGCCGCAGCTGTTGCTGGCCACAGTGCAAGAAGCGATGTCGGCACTGCCTGAGAGCGATAGTGAGGTGACCTTATATTTACATCCAGAAGATGTGGCCATTATTGAAGCGCACTTTGATGATGCCAGTCGTGAGCAGCGCCATTGGCGGTTAATGAGTGAGCCCAGCCAAGCCCGAGGTGATGTGCGAGTGAAAACGGGCTTGTCTGAATTAGACGTCAGCTTGGCAAAGCGTGTTGATGACTTAATGGCCAACTTTATGAAGGCTAATTGGGCGCGTTTTCATGACGATCCTTAAGCGCTTAAAGACCTACAATACCCAAGGGCTAGCACCGGCAATGTCGGCCAGTGGCAAGCTAACCCGAGTGGTGGGGCTAACTTTAGAAGCGGTTGGCTGCACTGCAGCGGTAGGCAGTTTGTGTAAAATTCAGACCCAATTTGGTGATATGGATGCCGAAGTGGTGGGTTTTTCTGACGACAAACTATTTTTAATGCCCAGTGAGTCACTTAAAGGGGTGATTCCGGGGGCGCGCGTTACCCCGGTTGGCGAAAGTGCGGGTATTCCGGTGGGCATGGAGCTGTTAGGTCGGGTGATTGACGGTATTGGTCAGCCGCTTGATGGCCTGGGCCCCTTGGTCACCAGTAAAAATGCCAGCTTTAGTGCCGAGCGCATTAATCCTATGTCTCGTAAACCCATTAGAGAGCCGATGGACGTGGGGGTGCGCGCCATTAATGCGTTAATTACCGTCGGCCAAGGCCAGCGTATGGGCTTGTTTGCTGGTTCTGGGGTGGGTAAAAGTGTGCTGTTAGGCATGATGACCCGCGGCGCCAAAGCCGATGTGGTGATTGTGGGGCTAATTGGTGAGCGTGGCCGCGAAGTAAAAGAATTTATTGATGAAATTTTAGGGGATGAAGGGCGCGCTCGCTCTGTGGTGGTGGCCGCCCCCGCCGATTCCTCTCCTTTGATGCGTTTAAAGGGCTGCGAAACGGCACTGACCTTGGCCGAGTATTTTAGAGACCAAGGCTTAAGCGTGCTGCTGTTAATGGACTCATTAACACGTTATGCCCAAGCCCAGCGGGAAATTGCTTTGGCCGTAGGTGAGCCTCCAGCCAGTAAAGGGTATCCGCCGTCAGTGTTTGCTCGCCTGCCAGCCCTTGTTGAGCGGGCCGGTAATGGTAATGAGCACGCCGGTCAGGGGGGGATTACTGCCTTTTTTACGGTGTTAACCGAAGGTGATGACTTGCAAGACCCGATTGCCGATGCGTCTCGGGCGATTTTAGATGGCCATATTGTGCTGTCGCGCCAATTGGCAGACAGCGGGCATTATCCAGCTATTGATATTGAAAAGTCTATTAGTCGAGTAATGACGTCTGTGACGACAGACCAACATCAAAAGCAGGCCAGAGCGGTTAAACAAAGCTATGCCTTGTATCAGCAAAATCATGACCTCATTAACCTTGGCGCATATCAGTCGGGCGCCGACCCGCGTATTGATATGGCCATTTTGATGCGCCCACGCCTAGATAGCTTTTTAACGC
The DNA here is from genome assembly GCF_052084945.1 of Oceanisphaera sp. NCBI lineage: Bacteria > Pseudomonadati > Pseudomonadota > Gammaproteobacteria > Aeromonadales > Aeromonadaceae > Oceanisphaera > Oceanisphaera sp. The sequence continues at coordinate 9,504 of NZ_JBQDEX010000049.1, read as the reverse complement.
AAAGCATGACAGACGTAGTGGAAATGCCGATGTGTTTAACTGACTTGGCCACAGTAAGCGCTCCGCTACTGCAAGCTCAGCAATAATCGCCCCTTTGGGCCGCTGTTAGCTTTAAGCTAGTTTTGCCACTGAATATAGATTGATCTTAATAAAGAGTACTCATCTCTGGTTGTTTGCTTTAGGTAATGTATTACTAATAAAAAACTTTTCAGATTTAGTCTTTATTTTTTTATGTATTTTGTGGCTAAAATAGCTCTGGGTGGGTTTTATACTTTTACAGCTTACTGCTGTGTTTAAGGTTAACTTATGAGTAAAGCATTACACTTGTTGCTTGACCAGCTGGATGATAAAGAGCGTAAAGCGGTAGCCGACTTAGGGGCTGCGCAGTTGCAGTTACAGCAATTAGAGCAACAGCAACAAATGTTAAGTCAGTATCAGCGTAACTACAGTGAGCAGTTTCAACAACGTGGGCGTGAGGGGTTGTCTTCTCACGAGTTTGGGCATTTTCAGGGTTTTATTAATAAGTTGGAATTAGCCCAAGAGCAGCAGCAAGATGGTTTAAAACAAGCGCGAGAGCAATTAGAGAAAACCCGCACCGATTGGTTAGCTGTGCGTGCACGCAAACAGGCGATTGAAAAACTGTTAGAGCGCGAAGCTGAGCGCGAGCAAATTGAAAGCAATCG
>NZ_JBQDEX010000049.1:0-8721 GCF_052084945.1 Oceanisphaera sp. | reverse complement strand
CGATTGAAAAACTGTTAGAGCGCGAAGCTGAGCGCGAGCAAATTGAAAGCAATCGCCAAGAGCAAAAAATGATGGATAATATGGCTATTTATCGCTTCTATCAGCAAAAAAAACGTTGAGAATAAAGCTGTCAGCTGGAAGTTAAAGAAAAACATTAAACTCATTTGTGAGGTATGAAGCGTGAGGAGGATGAGATAAACCTTTTTGCTCCGCAAGAAGTGCCGCTATTTAGTGTCGTCCACGTCTTCTGTGTATCTTAGCCTATTTACTTACCGCGTTGTTATGGCTTCTGTTGGGGCGATTTCAATCGACTAAAAACCATAGCAAGGCCTAAAGAGGTCGTATAAATTTCATCCTAGCTCGGGGTAGATGAGTATTACAGCTGTTATTTATTCGGCTGCGCCAAATTTAGCAGCTAAAGCAGCTACTACAAAAGGCGGTGAGAGCTCCCCAAGGAGTGGTGCTTTTGTTTAGTTTAGCGCAGCTTTCACTTCTGGTTCAATTATTGCATTGTTTTAGCTTGGTAGGCGAGAGAGTTGGCAAGGTTGCCAGTGGCTAACGGCTAAGCTGCTAAATTAATGGGGTGGTTTTATTATGACAATGAACATCATGTCGGTACAGGCTCAGGCTGGCCAAGAAAAGGCAGGTAAAGCTGCGGATGCGCCGGCGGGTAAAGAGGCGGGCATGTTTGCTGAGTTATTTACCCAAGAAACTGCTTCACAACAATCAGCTCTGGCCAGTGAGTCATCCTCCTCTGCTAAGCTTGAAGGAAAGCCGTCAGAATTAGCGCCTGATATGCAGGTAATAACAGACAAAGCCGAGGCAGAGGCAGAGGTTGATACCGACGCCGACGCTAAGACTGATGCTAAAAATGAAGACGCTGAAACAGACGAACTAGCCACCGCGAAAACTCATACTCCTAACACAGAGGCGGCCTCTCAACAGGATGGTGAGGATGAGCAAGCGTCTGCTTTATTGGCAACGCCTATTCAGGCCGCCATGGCCAACAGTGAACCTTCAACTCACGCTGCTTCGCCTGAGCAAGCAGCTCAGGGCGCAGGCCATACCAAAGCTGGATTGGGCGGCAATTCTTTGCCGCTGGCCAATGAAGCTCAGGCTCAAGCGGGCGATAGCGAAGGGGCTGATGATGAGAAAATTGCTAGTGCAGACAAGCAAGCCACTACAGATAAGCAGGCCACTGCAGACAAACAAGCGACTACGGACAAACAAGCAGAGAGCTCGTCGGCGAGCCTAAGCGCTAAGTTAGATCAAAAAAGTGAGCGGGCCGATAAAGAGACAGGGCAGGCTGGCAAAAACACCGGTGATACGGTTAAAGCTGAGTCGCTAGCATCTACTGCTGGTGCCAGTAAGGCGCCGGCAGATCCTACTAACAAGGTAACTCAGAGACAGCCTCAGGCCACAACCTTACCAGGCCAAAGTGCGGGGGCTAGCTCATCCCAGGGGCAAGAGTCATTATCAAATAACGCCCCCACTGCTACAAAAGAGCCAGCGTCTGAGGCGGACTTTCAGCCCACGCGTTTAGCCCAAGCTGTTGCGGGAGCCACAAAACCCCATGCTGAGGCAACTCAACCAGCGAGCTCTTCTGATGGCCCAAAAGCAGCGGCCAGTGGCACATCCGCGGATGCAGCAAAGATATTGGCTGATGCGAATATATCAGTTAGTGGACAAACTGATAGTGATAAAGCCGCTATACAAGCTCAAGTGAAGGCTGCTGAGGTGACCAGTGGTACATCGGCAGCGCAAATACGGGCGCCGGAGTGGTTAGCACAAATTGAACATGGTCGGCGCTGGTCCCAGTCACCCGAAAGCAGTGTGAAGCAAGGGGCTGATGGCAAGTCGGTAGCACTAGGTGAAAAAGTAGCCTTAGAAGTTAAAGACACGCCTGTGTTATCTGAAGAGCTAAAAGCGGCATTAAGTGATAAAAACTCAGAACAAGCCCCCGAGCTTTCTTCTGCTCAGTTATCGAGTGGCCGCCTTGCAGATGCCAGTACTCACCAACAAACCATAACTCCCCCAGACGCAGGCCTAATGGCAACTGCGCGTGAGGTAAGCCCTCAATCTCTTGGGGCTGAGCGAGTGCCCACGTTAGATAAAGCGGTATCTTTACAAGGCTCTGCTGAGCAAACGGCCAAACAGTTGGCGCAACAAGCTCAGGTGGTGGTAAGTCAAAATCTGCAAGAGGCGGATATTAAGCTAAATCCGTCTGAATTTGGGGCGATGCGAATTCAAGTAAAAATTGAACAAGGTGAAGTGCAGGTGCAATTTGTGGCCAGTCAGCCTCAGGCTCGCGAATTGATGGAGCAGGCAATGCCGCGCTTGCGTGAAATGTTAAGTCAGCAAGGTATGCAGTTAAACCAAGGGCAACAACAAGGTCAGCAGGGGCAACAAGGCCAGTCAGGACAACAACAGCAGCAATTTACTGGGCAAACGCTGAGTCAGAGCGGGCAGCAAGCGCAACAAGGCTCTCAACAGCAATCTCAGCAAAGACAATCAGGTGATGAGAGCAATAATCTTGGGGGGACATACACCGCGCTCGGGGCAAGAGAGGGAGAAAACGGTCACATAGATATGGCTGGTGGCGCGTTAGCACAACGCACTGCACAAGATACCAGTAGAATAGATTATTTTGCATAATAAACGGGTAAACTAGGCGCCTTGGCAAGACCTAATCGCTTATCAGAATTCAAGGAATCGTATGGCTGACGATCTCATTATGCCCAAAGTGGCGTGGTATAAACGTAAAGTTGTTTTAATTTTAATTGCTGTGTTGTTGCTAGGAGTTGGTGGCGCTGGCGTATGGTTTTTAAAACCGTCAGGTAGTGCAACAGAGGCGCCGCCAGTGGTGGATAATCAGGCGCTGTATATTGGATTGAGTCAGCCTTTTATTTTTCCTGTGGTGGCAGGGCGGCGTGAGCGGTTAGTACAAGTAGAAGTACAACTTATGGTGCGGGGTAATAAAAACCAAGCTGAGGCTCAACGTCATCTACCTTTACTTGAAAGCACCTTGCTTGAGGTGTTTAGCGGCCAAAGTGCTGATAATTATATTACTGCAGAGGGTAAAAAAACCGTACGTAATGAGGCAGTGAATGAACTTAACGCTGTGCTAACCGAAGAACTGGGCACTTCTTTAATCGAAAAAGTGCTGTTTACCAGTATCGTAATGCAATAGGTGAATCGTGAGCGATCTATTATCTCAGGATGAAATTGATGCCCTGTTACACGGGGTGGATGATGTAGAAGAAGAGGCGGAAAATAGCGCTGGCGGCGTTGCGATGTTTGATTTTTCTTCTCAAGATCGCATTGTGCGTGGGCGTATGCCAACGCTTGAAATGGTGAATGAGCGCTTTGCCCGCCACATGCGCATTAGTTTATTTAATATGATGCGCCGCACCGCCGAAGTGTCGGTGAATGGCGTGCAAATGATTAAGTTTGGTGAGTATGTTCACTCACTGTTTTTACCGACCAGTTTAAATATGGTGCGTTTTCGGCCGTTAAAAGGTATTGGCTTGGTAACCATGGAAGCGCGCTTGGTGTTTATTTTGGTAGATAATTTTTTTGGTGGTGATGGCCGCCATGCCAAAATAGAAGGGCGTGAGTTTACACCTACCGAGCGCCGAGTGATTCAACTGCTGCTAAAGCTGGTGTTTGAAGACTACAAAGAAGCGTGGGCGCCGGTAATGGATGTGGAGTTTGAATATTTAGACTCTGAAGTAAACCCAACCATGGCTAATATTGTAAGCCCCACTGAAGTGGTGGTGGTAAGCTCGTTTCACATTGAATTAGACGGCGGCGGCGGTGATTTTCACGTTACCCTGCCCTATGGCATGTTGGAGCCCATTCGCGAATTGCTTGATGCGGGTGTACAAAGTGATAAAGGCGAAAATGATTTGCGCTGGGGCAAGGCGCTACGCGACGAAATCTTAGATGTAAAAGTAGATATGTCGGTGCGTTTGCTCGAAAAAGACCTGCTATTGCAACAGATTATGGAGCTGCAAGCGGGGGATATTATTCCTATTGATATGCCTGAGCATTTGTTGGTGTCGGTGGAGGAGTTACCCAGTTTTCGTGGTCAATTAGGACGCGCGGGTGAAAAAATGGCGATACGTATTAGTGAAAAAATTAAAAAGCCAGAAACCGTTAAAACTGAGCTTAATGAAGTCACACGCCGCGGCATACGCATTGACGGTGAAGCAGAATTAGAAGAGTTAGAAAGAACCATTGAGGATGCGCCATGAGTGATGAGCAAAACGAGATAGATGATGTGTGGGGCGAAGCCATGGCTGAGCAAGAAACCCAAGACGCCCAAGCGGATGCTGGGGATTCAAACGCCGATGATGCCAAACCCGTGGAGCTGGATGATTTTAATGCCTCTGCCGATAATCCGTTATCGGGGGAGGAACGGCGTAAGCTCGATGCCATTTTAGACATTCCGGTTACCATTTCTATGGAAGTGGGGCGTACGCAAATTAGCATCCGTAACTTATTGCAGTTAAATCAAGGCTCTGTGGTTGAGCTAGATCGCTTGGCCGGTGAGCCTCTCGATGTGATGGTAAACGGCACCCTCATTGCCCATGGTGAAGTGGTGGTAGTGAATGATAAGTTTGGTATTCGACTGACCGATGTGATCAGCCAAACTGAACGTATTAAAAAGTTAAAATAATGCCGCTATTATTTATCTTACTGCTGTTGCCCCAATTGGCTTTTGCTCAAGGGCCCGAGGTGAACTGGGGCTCTTGGGGGCTGTCATCTTTGTTGGTGATTGGCCTTATTTTGGTACTGGGCTGGTTGCTACGCCGTTTGCGTGGTGCCTCTTTATTGGGTGGTAGCCGACAGCTTAAAGTGGTGTCTTCGCTGGCGCTTGGCCAACGTGAGCGGCTAATGGTGGTACAGGTGGGAGAAGAGCAGTGGCTGCTGGGGGTTACTGCACAACAGATTTCTGGCTTGGGCAAATTAGACACACCGCTTGCCCCAGAGCAGGCCACTTTTTTATTAAACAAACGGGGCAAGGGGACGGTTGATGATGAAGCGCCTTAACGGGGTATCTCCTCTATTGACCTCTATTTTGCCGCTATTATTAGTGATGGCAGTTTGGTTGTTATGGTCATCACCTGCCATGGCGCAGCAGGGCATGTCGGCGGTAACCGTTACTACCAATGCCGATGGTAGTGAAGAATATAGCCTAACACTGCAAGTATTAGCGTTAATGACGGCGCTGTCTTTTTTGCCCGCGATCGTCATTATGATGACCTCTTTTACACGGATTATTATTGTACTGTCAATTTTACGACAGGCGATGGGCTTGCAGCAAAGCCCAAATAACCAAGTATTAATTGGTATTAGTCTTTTTTTATCGTTTTTTATTATGTCGCCGGTGCTTGATCGGGTGAATAATGACGCTTTACAGCCTTACTTATCGGAAGAGATCACTTCAAAAGAAGCCTTAGTGCGGGCAGAGGTGCCGGTGCGCGACTTTATGTTGTCGCAGACGCGGGTTAAAGATCTCGATACCTTTCTTAATATTGCGAATATACAGGTAGATAGCGAAGCAGAAGTGCCGTTAAGAGTGCTAATACCGGCTTTTGTAACCAGCGAGCTAAAAACGGCGTTTCAAATTGGCTTTATGCTATTTTTGCCTTTTTTGGTTATTGACTTGGTCGTTGCCAGTATTTTGATGGCGATGGGGATGATGATGTTATCGCCGATGATTATTTCATTACCCTTTAAGCTAATGTTGTTTGTGCTGGTTGATGGCTGGAACCTGATTATGGGGACATTAGCTAATAGCTTTGGCTTAGGAGTGGGATAATGAGCCCAGAAGTCTTTGTTGATATTTTTCGCAGTGCATTGTGGTTGGTTACTGTATTAGTGTCGGCCGTTATTTTGCCCAGTCTTTCTATTGGGTTAGTGGTGGCGGTATTTCAGGCCGCTACGTCTATTAACGAGCAAACTTTGAGCTTTTTGCCGCGCTTGTTAGTGACCTTAGGGGCATTAGCAGTGGGGGCTCATTGGGGCTTTAGTATGCTAATGGACTTCTTTTTTGAGCAAATAGCACAAATACAGCAGGTAGTAGGTTGACTGACAGCTATCAGCCGTAAGCTTGAAGCTGGAAGTTAAAGAAAAACATTAAACCTACAAAAGACGGTGTATGTCTTTAGCTTACCGCTGCCCGAAGGGCTCAGATACCGGGGCGAGCCCGGTAAGACGGCTAAAACCCAAGGCTAACCCAGTGAGGTGTTGTTCTTTAGCTGGGCGCTCGGCGCTGTTTTTAAGCCGTCTTCCCGACGAAGGTCAGGATCTGCTCTTTAGCTTCTCGCTTTTTCTAAGAGGAACCGCGTGAACTTTTCTACTGAACAAATATTATTGTGGGTTGCCAGTTATATTTGGCCGTTATGTCGTATTGCCGGCATGATGATGACCATGGTGATGTTTGGTGCCAATTTAACGCCTATGTTTACTCGGTTACTGTTGGCGGTGGCCATTACTGTTGCAGTGGCTCCGGTATTACCCATAATGCCTGATGTTGCCTTATTCTCGGTGGGGGGCTTTTTGATAACGGGGCAACAGGTATTAATTGGCGCCGCCGTGGGGTTATTGTCTCAGTTTTTGCTACAAACCTTTGTAACCGCAGGCCAAGTGGTGGCCATGCAAACCAGTTTGGGGTTTGCCTCTATGGTCGACCCGCTTAATGGTCAATCCACTCCTGTAGTAGGCCAGCTTTATTTAATGCTGGGCACCTTATTGTTTTTGGCGCTAAACGGCCACCTTGTAATGATTGAAGCCATTGTGATGAGCTTTACTACCTTGCCAGTTTCTATGAGCGGTATTTCGGTGGCGAGCTGGCAAAATTTGGCTGGCTTATTAAGCTTGATATTTTATGCCGCCGTGGCCATGTCGTTGTCGGCCATTGTCGCCATGCTGCTGATTAACTTTACCTTTGGCATTATGACCCGAGCTGCGCCTCAACTGAACGTATTCAGTATTGGTTTTGCGGTGAGCATGGTATGTGGGTTGTTTATTTTATGGCTGACTTTGGGCGGTTTTTTAGGTCATTTTGAAAATCAGTGGGTACGCTTACAGTTAGTGATGTGCAATACCTTGTTGTTAACCTGCGAAGGGGGCTAAATGGCAGAGTCAGAAGACGGTCAGGAAAAATCCGAACTCCCCACAGAGCAACGCCTTCGCCAGGCTCGAGAAAAAGGCCAGATTGCTCGCTCTAAAGAATTAGGTACCGCCGCTGTGCTAATGAGCGGTGCTTTGGGCTTAATTATGATAGGGGGGCCGTTGAGTGAGGCGATGTCGACGGTATTTAAGCGTAGCTTTACCATAGAACGCGCGGCGTTATTTGATCCCGAATCTATGATGCCTGCCTTAGCCAGTGCCATATTTGGCGTAGGCTTGCCCTTGTTGGGGTTATTTTTGATTGTGTTAGTGGCCGCCTTAGTGGGGAACAGTTTGCTGGGCGGAGTGAATTTTAGTAGCCAAGCCATGATGCCCAAGCTCAATAAAATGAGCCCTGCTAAGGGGTTTAAGCGCATGTTTGGCGTGCAATCTATGGTGGAGTTGTTGAAGTCGGTGGCTAAGGTGGTGTTTATTGCGACTTTATCTATATCGATACTTATGGGGCAGTTTGAGAATATTTTAAGTTTAAGTGGTGAAACCTTAAATGCAGCCATGGTGGATGCTACCGAGTTGGTAATGCATATGGGGCTTTTGCTGTGTATGGCCTTGTTGCCCATTGTGGCCATTGATGTGCCGTTTCAAATTTGGAACCACACTCGCCAGTTAAAAATGACCTTACAAGAAATTAAAGATGAATATAAAAATACTGAAGGCAAGCCGGAAGTAAAAGGGCGTATTCGGCGTATGCAGCAAGAAATGGCCAACCGACGTATGATGGCCGATGTGCCGGATGCGGATGTGGTGGTGGTGAACCCCTCGCATTTTTCGGTGGCACTGCGCTACGATCAATCAGCCCCTGGTGCGGCTCCGACTGTTGTTGCTAAGGGCATGGATGAAGTTGCCCTTAAAATTCGTGAAATTGCTCGAGAGTATGAAATTCCTGTTATTTCATCACCGCCTCTTACTCGTGCTATTTATTTTTCTACTAAAATTGGTGGCGAAATTCCCGATGGTCTGTTTGTGGCGGTCGCCCAAGTATTAGCGTATGTGTTTCAGTTAAATAACTGGCGCAAGGGCAAAGGGAATAGACCTAATCCATTAAAAGAAGACTTGCCAATACCGGATGAATTGAAGGTTTAACAACCCCTTCGGGAGCTGCCTAAGCCCCTTTGGTGAGCTGTCAGCCGTAAGCTATCAGCTGTCAGAACAAGCAATACGCTTTACGTTAAGAAAATCGCGGTTTTGCTTTTTCGTACCGCGCTAGGCGTAAAGCGTATTGCTCTCTGTGGGATGGATTGCCGCGTCGTTGCACTCCTCGCAATGACCCAAAGGCAATGTTGAATGTTGGATTTTGAATGTTGAATTAACTGACAAACACTTAACTCTGCTTTCGCCCTTACGCTGTCATTGCGAGGTACGAAGCAATCCATTCCAAAGAAAGCGCGACGTCTAAGGTTGTACACTATACGCTAACGATAAAACGGGTTGGTTTTTTCGTACCGCGCTAGGCGTATAGCGTATCGCTATCTGTGGGATGGATTGCCGCGTCGTTGCACTCCTCGCAATGACCCAAAGGCAATG